>NZ_JBHVFF010000081.1:0-28818 GCF_042801895.1 Streptomyces sp. NPDC057543
GTCCGGGCACCGGCGTTCGACCTCCGCTATCGGCTGACGTCGACGACCAGAGACGTGGAGTACGGGTCGTCGTTGTAGGTGTTGTTGTCGAACTCGTCGGCGTGGGCGACGAACAGCCAGATGAAGAAGCCGATGATCGCGACACCGATGACGAGGCCGATGGACCCCAGGATGATCCCGGCGAGTGCCTGACCGTTGTTGGTGGCCTCGCCGCGCTGCGCCCTCTTACGGCCCAGGATGCCGAAGATCAGGGCGAGTGCGCCCAGGATCAGGCTGGGTATGCCGTAGATGCAGAACAGGCAGACGGCCAGGATGCCGAGCACCATGGCTGCGACACCCATGCCGTTGGACGGCGCGGATCCGCCCCACGGTGCCTGGCCATAGGCGGAGTACCCCGGATAGCCGCCGTACTGCGGGGCCGGCGCGGCCGGGTAGCCGTACTGTCCCGCGGCCGGCGGGACCTGCTGGCCCGGTCCGTTCGGTGCGATCGGCGGCGGCGGTATCTCCGCGGAGCCGAACCCGGGACCGAAGCCGGCTCCGGCGCCCTGCGCCGGCCCGGCCGGTGCTCCGGCGCCGGGCCCCGTGGCGGGTGCGGGACCGTCCCCGGCCCCCGGCATCGAGGTCACGGTCGGCTGATCGTGGACAGCAGGCGGCCGGGGATCGCCGGCCGGCTTCTCCAGCGGCACCCTGCTGTCCGGCGGAGCCCACGGATCGAGTGGCGCGCCCCCGCCCGCGGGCTGCTCTGTGTTGTCTGACATGGGCCTCCCCCATCGTGATGCCGTCATGCTACGGCCCGGCCCCGCACGGCAGGACCCGGCCTACGATGATCCCCGTCCCCTGCCCGGCCGACCACGCCCGGCACCCCCACCGTTCCACGCCCCGGAGAGTCCGATGCCCGATCTGCACCCCTTCATCGCAGGGCTGCCCAAGGCGGAGCTGCATGTCCACCATGTCGGGTCCGCCTCGCCCCGTATCGTCGCCGAACTGGCCGCGCACCACCCCGACTCGAAGGTCCCCACCGACCCCGAGGCGCTGGCCGACTACTTCACCTTCACCGACTTCGGGCACTTCATCGACGTGTACCTCTCCGTCGTGGACCTGATCCGCACCCCGGAGGACGTCCGGCTGCTGACCTTCGAGGTCGCCCGTGACATGGCCCGGCAGAACATCCGGTACGCGGAGCTGACCGTCACCCCGTTCAGCTCGACCCGGCGCGGCATCCCGGAGCAGGGGTTCATGGAGGCGATAGAGGACGCCCGCAAGGCCGCGGAGAAGGAGCTCGGGGTCGTCCTGCGCTGGTGCTTCGACATTCCCGGTGAGGCGGGGCTCGAAGCGGCCGAGGAGACCACCCGGCTCGCCGTGGACCTGCGGCCCGAGGGGCTCGTCTCGTTCGGGCTCGGCGGTCCGGAGGTCGGCGTGGAGCGCCCGCAGTTCAAGCCCTACTTCGACCGGGCGATCGCCGAGGGCCTGCACTCGGTGCCGCACGCCGGGGAGACCACCGGGCCGCAGACCGTCTGGGACGCGCTGACCCATCTGCGCGCCGAGCGCATCGGCCACGGCACCCACTCCGTCCAGGACCCGGAGCTGCTGGCCCACCTCGCGGAGCACCGCATCCCGCTGGAGGTCTGCCCGACCTCGAACATCGCGACCCGAGCGGTGGCGGACATCGAGAAGCACCCGGTCAAGGAGATGGTGCAGGCAGGCGTCCTGGTCACCATCAACAGCGACGACCCGCCGATGTTCGGCACCGACCTCAACAACGAGTACGGGGTGGCCGCCCGTCTGCTCGGCCTGGACGAGCGGGGCCTCGCCGCGCTGGCGAAGAACGCGGTCGACGCTTCGTACCTCGACGCGGCCGGCAAGCGGGCGCTGGCCGCCGAGATCGACGCGTACACGTCGGACTGGCTGGAGCGCACGGGCCGCTGAGCCCACGGCGGTGACAATGGCCCCATGGCCACCACTGTCACCGCCGTCGCCCACCGCGGCGATCCGTACCGGGTCCGCGAGAACACCCTCCCCTCGATCCGCTCCGCGCTCGCACAGGGAGCGGACGCGGTCGAGATCGATGTGCGGGTCACCCGCGACGGCGTACCGGTCCTGCTGCACGACGCGACGCTGGACCGGCTGTGGGGCCATGACCTGCGTCTGGACCGGCTGACCCACCAGGAGCTCAGCGGGCTGACCGGGGGCGGTGTGCCCACCCTGCGCGAGGCGCTGCTCGCCGCCGGGGCGCACCGCGTCATGATCGATCTGCCCGGCTGCACGGACGGTTCGGTACGCAAGACGATCGGCGTGGTGCGCGAGTGCGGGGCCGGTGAGCGGGTGTATTACTGCGCGGGCTCCGAGGCCATGCTGCGGGTGCGGGCCGCCGACCCGTCCGCCGAGATCGCCCTGACCTGGACGACGCTCGCACCGCCGCGCGCCACGCTGCTCGACGCGGTGCGGCCACGGTGGCTGAACTACCGGTTCGGCCTGGTGGACCGGGAGCTGACGGACCGGCTCCACCGGGACGGGCTGCTGGTCTCCGCCTGGACCGCCGACACCAGGCGCACCATGCGCCGCCTGGTCCGGCACAGGGTGGACTCGATCACCACCAACCGGGTGGACACACTCCGCAGCATCCTCGCCAACTCCCCGTCCACCGGCCCCTCTTGATCGACCCGGCATCATGGGCACCGCCGCATCCGCCGTGATGCCCCCGGAGCCGGAGGAGCAGAGAAGTGACCGAAGCCACCCCACTCGACCACCGCATCCGTTCCGACATCGCCCACAACGCGCGGGTATGGAACCACTGGCTCGGCGGCAAGGACAACTACCCGGTGGACCGCGCGGTCGGTGACCAGGTCAGCGGCATGTACCCGAGTATCGGTGAAGTGGCGCGCGCCGACCGGGCGTTCCTGGGACGGGCCGTCCGGTATCTGGCCGGTGACGTGGGGATCGGGCAGTTCCTGGACATCGGCACCGGCCTGCCGACCGCCGGCAACACCCACGAGGTCGCCCAGCACACCGCGCCGGGCTCCCGCGTCGTGTACGTCGACAACGACCCGATCGTGCTGACGCACGCGAGGGCGCTGCTCACCAGCTCACCGGAGGGCGCGACCGAGTACATCGACGCGGACGCCCGCCACCCGGAGGAGATCCTCCGGGCCGCCGAGCCGACGCTGGACCTGAGGAAGCCGGTCGCGGTCATGCTGCTCGGTGTCCTCAACTTCGTCCTCGACACGGCCGAGGCGCAGCGCATCGTGCGGACCCTCATGGCCGCGATGCCGTCCGGCAGCCATCTGGTGCTCACTCATCCCACACTGGAGCTGGGCGGCGAGGGCAACGAGGCGGCGATGCGGTTCTGGAACGAGAACGCCACCCCGCCGATCACCGCGCGCAGCCGCGCCGATTTCGCCGCGTTCCTGACCGGGCTGGAGCGCGTGGAGCCGGGCATCGTGTCCTGCGCGCGCTGGCGCGCCGAGCCCGGGGCGGTGGAGGTCGCCCAGTTCGGCGCGGTGGCGCGGAAGCCGTAATGGGAGTAAGGGAGATGTGGGTGCGCGCCCGGGGCCGCGCAGCGCCGGTCCCTGGGCCGTCGACCTCACCGTCGCGCTGCTGGTGCAGGCCGCGGTGACCATGCCGTTCGTCGTCCCACGCGCCCCGGAGCTGCCGGACGCGACGTGGGCGGCGTACGGACTGACCACACTGACCGTGCTGCCGCTGGTGGCCCGGCGGCGGGCGCCGGTCGCGGTCCTGCTTGCCGTGCTCGCAGCCGGTGGTCTGTACAAGTTCGCCGTCGACGGTCCGGGCCAGCCGCTTCCGTACTCCGGCCTCGTGGCCTTCTACACGGTGGCCGAACTCTCCTCGCCGCTGAATCGGCTCGCGATCGGGGTGCTCACGACCGTGTCGGTGGTGTTCTCGGTCGGACTCGAAAGCAGTGAGGTCCGGGAGCTGCTCTTCTCCCTCTTCGTGTTCTGCGCGGCCTGCGCGTTCGGCTGGTTCACCGTGACGCACGAGGCCTATCTCAACGCGGTGGAGGACCGGGCCCGGCAGCTGGAGCTGACGCACCGGATCGAGGCCGAGCAGGCGGCGGTCCGCGAACGGGCCAGGATCGCCCGGGAGATGCACGACATCCTGTCGCACGCGGTGAGCCTGATGATCGTGCAGGCGGAAGCCGGACCGGTGGCGGTCCGTACCGCGCCGGAACGCGCCGAGGCGGCGTTCGACGCGATCTCTGAGACCGGCCGCGATGCCATGACGCAGCTGCGCCGGATACTCGGCGTGCTGCGTGAGAACGAGAGCCCGCCGAATGCGCCGCGCCGGCCTCAGCCCTCGCTGGCCGAACTGCCGGGACTCATCGCCGTCGCGGCCACGCGTGATCTCTCCCGGACCCTCTTCTACGGCGTCAATGCAACGGACGCGAAGGGCGGGGGCATGAACACCACGGCGATGAACATCGTGGTGGCCGCCTTCGGCGCCCCGTCGGCCGGGTGACTCAGACCCCTGCCGCGGCCGCGGATCCGGCCACCGGGTCCGGCGTCCGCGGCAGTGCCTCCAGCCTCTTGATCATGCGGCGCACGAGGAGCAGCGGGATCACCTCGAAGACCCCGAACGACATGTCGATGACGGACCACCAGAAGGGAATGCCGCGAATCGGCCCGCAGATCAGGGCGAGCGGGATGATCCCGGCACAGGCGATCACGCCGAACTCGATGACCCAGATGTTGCGAACCGGGTCGCGGTAGGGGCCGTAGAAGGCGGCCGCGATGACGAGGTGCGCGAAGGCCAGCCAGTCGGTGCCGTACAGCACGAAGGGGTATTTCGCGTCGGCCTCGTCGAGACCGGCGCGGACCCGGGTGATCCACTCCATCAGGGCCGGGAAGTGCTCGGGAACCGGAGAGGCCGAGGACCTCAGCAGGTCCTCGGCCCAGTGGAGTTCATGGACGAGCGGGAAGGCGGTCAGCCCGCTCAGCACCAGACACACGACAAAGACGGCCAACCACACGCGTATGCGTCTCAGCAGGGCTCTTCACTCGCTCATGCCCGCAGCGTACGCCCCTTTTTACCGGCCATTTACGCCGCCTCCGGTCCGGCTCACAGGCCGACGATGGAGTTCCACTTCTTGGCGAACTCGGTGCGTTCCTCGGACGTGATGTCGCGGGCGATCGCCAGTCGTCGACGCATCGCGTCGTCGGGGAAGATCAGAGGATCCTCGGCGAGGGCGGCGGTCTCCTCGTCCTTGGAGGAGGCCAGCACCTCGCGGGCGGCCGGCACGGGGCAGACGTAGTTGACCCAGGTCGCCAGCTCCGCGGCGACCTCGGGTTCGTAGTAGTAGTCGATGAGTTTCTCGGCATTGCGCTTGTGGCGGGCGAGGTTGGGGATCATGAGCGATTCCGCCCAGAGTTCGCCGCCCTCCTCGGGCACCACGAACTCGATCTCCGGGTTGTCGGCCTGGAGTTGGATGACGTCGCCGGAGTAGGCCTGGCAGGCGAGCACATCGCCGGTCGACAGGTCCTTGATGTAGTCGTTGCCGGTGAAGCGGCGGATGTGCTTCTTCTTCACCAGCTTCTCCACCTGGTCGCAGACCTCGTAGAAGTCGTCACGCCGCCAGCGGGTGATGTCGACGCCGTTGCCCTGCATCAGGAGGGCGAAGGACTCGTCGAGCCCGGACAGCAGCGTCACCTTGCCGCGCAGCTCGTCGGCCCACAGATCGCTGGTGTGCTTGATCTCCCGGCCGAGCTTCTTCCGGTTGTAGGCGATGCCGGTGATCCCTGACTGCCAGGGAACACTGTGCGTCCGCCCCTTGTCGAAGGCGGGCGAACGCAGCTGCGGATCCAGGTACTTGGCGACGTTGGGCTGCGCGGCCCGGTCCATCTCCTGTACCCAGCCGAGCCGTACGAACCGGGCGGCCATCCAGTCGCTGATGACGATCAGGTCCCGGCCGGTCTCCTGGTGGTTCATCAGCGCCGGGCTGATCTTCCCGAAGAACTCGTCGTTGTCGTTGATCTCCTCGGTGTACGTGACGGAGATCCCGGTGCGCCTGCCGAACGCGTCGAGGGTGGGCCGCTTCGACGTGTTCTCGTCGTCGGTGTCGATGTAGAGGGGCCAGTTCGCGAAGTGCAGGGAACGGTCGCTCGCCGATCTGTCGCGTCCGGTGCGGTCACCGGGCTCCACATAGGCGGCGGGCACTCCGCAGCCGGCCAGTGTGGCACCGGCCGCTGTTGCCCCGAAGGCGCGCAGCAGGGTCCGGCGGGTCATGGGGTTCTTCGGGGTCGCTCGCACCTGCGCAGGATGCCGGTCGGGCGACGGTGCGGGCAATGGACCAACCGTCCAGCGGAACCCGTTCCGTCCGCACACCCTGTCGATGCCCGGGGAACGGAGACGGCCCCGGGCTCGCACCCGGGGCCGTACGCGACAACGGACGAGGCGTCAGTCGTCGAGCGAGGTCATGACGTGCTTGATCCGGGTGTAGTCCTCGAAGCCGTACGCGGAGAGGTCCTTGCCGTAGCCGGACTTCTTGAATCCGCCGTGCGGCATCTCGGCGACGAGCGGAATGTGGGTGTTGATCCACACGCAGCCGAAGTCGAGGTTCTTGGACATCCGCATGGCGCGGGCGTGATCCTTGGTCCATACCGAGGAGGCCAGGGCGTACTCGACGCCGTTGGCGTACGCGACGGCCTGGGCCTCGTCGGAGAACTTCTGGACGGTGATGACGGGGCCGAAGACCTCGTGCTGGATGATCTCGTCGTCCTGCTGAAGGCCGGAGACGACGGTCGGGGCGTAGAAGTAGCCCTTCTCGCCCACCCGGTGACCACCGGCCTCGACCTTGGCGTGGGCGGGGAGGCGGTCGATGAAGCCGCTGACCTGCTTCAGCTGGTTGGCGTTGTTGAGCGGGCCGTACAGCACGTCCTCGTCGTCCGGCTGCCCGGTCTTCGTGTCGGCGGCGGCCTTGGCGAGAGCGGTGACGAACTCGTCGTGGATGGACTCGTGGACCAGGACGCGGGTCGCGGCCGTACAGTCCTGGCCCGCGTTGAAGAAGCCCGCGACGGAGATGCCCTCGACGGCCTTGGCGATGTCGGTGTCCTCGAACACGACGACCGGGGCCTTGCCCCCGAGCTCCAGGTGGACCCGCTTGACGTCCTTGGCTGCGGACTCGGCGACCTGCATGCCGGCCCGTACCGAACCGGTGATGGAGGCCATCGCCGGGGTCGGGTGCTCGACCATCGCGCGGCCGGTGTCACGGTCGCCGCAGATGACGTTGAAGACGCCCTTGGGGAGGATCCGGCCGATGATCTCGGCGATCAGCACGGTCGACGCCGGGGTGGTGTCGGACGGCTTGATCACGACGGTGTTCCCTGCGGCGAGCGCCGGGGCGAACTTCCACACGGCCATCATCATCGGGTAGTTCCACGGCGCGACCTGGGCGCAGACGCCGACCGGCTCGCGCCGGACGATCGAGGTGAGGCCCTCCATGTACTCACCGGCCGAGCGGCCTTCGAGCAGCCGCGCGGCACCCGCGAAGAAGCGGATCTGGTCCACCATCGGCGGGATCTCTTCGGTGCGGGTGAGCTCGATCGGCTTGCCCGTGTTCTCCGACTCGGCGGCGATGAGGTCCTCGGCGCGCTCCTCGAAGGCGTCGGCGATCTTCAGCAGGGCCTTCTGGCGCTCGGCGGGCGTGGCGTCACGCCAGGCGGGGAAAGCGGCCGCGGCGGCTTCCATCGCGGCATCGACATCGGCCTGACCGGAGAGCGGGGAGGTCGCGTAGACCTCTTCCGTCGCCGGGTTGACCACGTCGATGGTCCGCCCGTCAGCGGCGTCCCGGAACTCTCCGTTGATGTAGTTGCGCAGACGGCGCACCTCGGTGGTCACAACCACCCCTCCTGTCGACACGTCCAGTGGATGAGATGACCAGCCTAGTCGCTCAGGTGTCGCTTTCGACATGCCCAACCGCCGTGAACTTCGGATTCAGTGAGATCCAGACCTTCAGACAACGAATTTCATTGATCTGGGGTTGCCAGACAGACGAGTCCCAGTGCACAGTGGATGCGTGGCCAGTCGCAGCGCAGACTCCAGGACCGGGAGCGGATCGTCCCCAGCGGTCGATGCCGTGTCCCTCGCAATCATCGAGCAGCTCCAGGAGGACGGACGTCGTCCGTACGCCGCGATCGGCAAGGCCGTCGGCCTCTCCGAGGCGGCCGTACGACAGCGGGTTCAGAAGCTGCTCGACCAGGGCGTGATGCAGATCGTCGCCGTCACGGACCCGCTCACCGTGGGCTTCCGGCGGCAGGCGATGGTCGGGATCAATGTCGAGGGAGACCTCGACCCCGTCGCGGAAGCCCTGTCGGCCATGGCCGAGTGCGAGTACGTGGTGATGACCGCGGGCTCCTTCGACCTGATGGTGGAGATCGTCTGCGAGGACGACGACCACCTGCTGGAAACGATCAACAAACGCATCCGGGCCATCCCCGGCGTGCGCTCCACCGAGAGCTTTGTGTACCTGAAGCTCAAGAAGCAGACCTATATGTGGGGAACCCGATAGCCGTGAGCAAGGACCTCAGCCGAACCGCGTACGACCACCTGTGGATGCATTTCACCCGCATGTCGGACTACGAGAACGCGCCCGTTCCCACCATCGTGCGTGGCGAGGGCACCTACATCTACGACGACCAGGGCAAGCGCTACCTCGACGGCCTCTCCGGCCTGTTCGTGGTCAACGCCGGTCACGGCCGTCACGAGCTCGCCGAGGCGGCGTACAAGCAGGGCCAGGAGCTCGCCTTCTTCCCGGTGTGGTCCTACGCCCACCCGAAGGCCGTCGAACTGGCCGAGCGGCTCGCCGACTACGCGCCGGGCGACCTCAACAAGGTCTTCTTCACCACCGGTGGCGGCGAGGCCGTCGAGACCGCCTGGAAGCTGGCCAAGCAGTACTTCAAGCTCCAGGGCAAGCCGACCAAGTACAAGGTCATCTCCCGTGCGGTCGCCTACCACGGCACCCCGCAGGGCGCCCTGTCGATCACCGGTCTGCCGGCCCTGAAGGCCCCCTTCGAGCCGCTGGTCCCCGGCGCGCACAAGGTGCCGAACACCAACATCTACCGCGCCCCGATCCACGGCGACGACCCGGAGGCCTTCGGCCGCTGGGCCGCCGACCAGATCGAGCAGGAGATCCTCTTCGAGGGCCCGGAGACCGTCGCCGCGGTCTTCCTGGAGCCGGTGCAGAACGCCGGTGGCTGCTTCCCGCCGCCGCCCGGATACTTCCAGCGCGTGCGCGAGATCTGCGACAAGTACGACGTGCTGCTCGTCTCCGACGAGGTCATCTGCGCCTTCGGCCGTCTCGGCACGATGTTCGCCTGCGACAAGTTCGGCTACGTGCCGGACATGATCACCTGCGCCAAGGGCATGACCTCGGGCTACTCCCCGATCGGTGCCTGCATCGTCTCGGACCGCATCGCCGCGCCGTTCTACGAGGGCGACAACACCTTCCTGCACGGCTACACCTTCGGTGGCCACCCGGTCTCCGCGGCGGTCGGCCTCGCCAACCTCGACATCTTCGAGCGCGAGGGCCTCAACCAGCACGTCCTGGACAACGAGAACGCCTTCTTCACGACGCTGCAGAAGCTGCTCGACCTGCCGATCGTCGGCGACGTCCGAGGCAACGGCTTCTTCTACGGCATCGAGCTGGTGAAGGACAAGGCCACCAAGGAGACCTTCACCGACGAGGAGACCGAGCGCGTCCTGTACGGGTTCCTCTCCAAGGCGCTGTACGACAACGGCCTGTACTGCCGGGCCGACGACCGCGGCGACCCGGTCGTCCAGCTCGCGCCGCCGCTGGTCTCCGACCAGTCGACGTTCGACGAGATCGAGGGCATTCTGCGTACCGTCCTCACCGAGGCGTGGACCAAGCTCTGACAGCGGTGCGACGGCAGGCCGACCACGGATCGGCCGACCGATCGCCCCTGTCCGCCCGCCGGCCCGGCGGGCCGGGTTCCGTCCTGCGGTGATCCACCGGACGGAACCCGCGGCTTGACCGCCGCTTGACCACCACATGACCGGATCGCAGCGGTCATTTTCATACGGTCCACACGGCCCGGATGCCCCCATTCGAGTGGGAAGGGGCGCACCCGGGCCGTGTGCTGTGCCCACACCGCGGTTCGAATCCTTACGGTGCCGAGTGACCGATCGGCACCCTCTTCGTTCCCCCGTACGGGGGACGGGAATTACGATCTGAACCGAGGTGTACGCCATGGTGGCCCCGCCGGACAACGACGTGATCTGGGCGCGTTCCCTGCAGCACTCCCACAACGGCTCACCCGCCCTCGGCGGCGTCTCCGTGGGCGTCCACGACGGCGAGATCCTGGCCGTGACCGGCCCCAGGGGCAGCGGCAAGACGACCCTGCTGCACTGCCTGTCCGGTCAACTGGTGCCCCAGCAGGGCGAGGTGTGGTTCAACAGCGTCCCCGTCCACACCATGGGCCCCCGGCTGCGCGAACGGCTGCGCCGCGACAGGTTCGGCTGGATCGCCCCCGAGCCCCAGCTCGTACCGGAGCTGAACGCCTGGGAGAACGTGGCCCTTCCGCTGCTGCTGCGCGGCACCTCGCACCGGGAGGCGAAGAAGACCGGCCTGGACTGGCTGGAGCGGCTCGACATCGGCGCGTGTGCCAGGAAACGACCGCACGCGCTGCCCCAGGGACAGCGCCAGCGGATCGCCGTGGCCCGCGCGCTGGCCGCCTCACCCGAGGTGATCTTCGCCGACGAGCCGACCGCGACCCTGCACCGCACCGACCGGTCGCACGTGCTGCGCACGCTCACCAGCGCGGCGCGCTCGCACGGCATCACCGTCGTGCTGGCCACCCATGACGCGGAGGTCGCCGCCCTCGCCGATCGTACGGTCCCGCTGCTCGACGGCCGCCGCGTCGCCACCGTCGCCCTGCCCGCCGTATCCGATGCGGAGGGCCACGCGGCGTGCTCGCTCTCCGTCTAGCCCGGGGTTCCCATCCGCTGGTCCTGATGCGGCGGCTGCTGGTCGCGGCCGCGTCCGCCGGGGTCGGCTTCCTGCTGCTGTGCGCCCTGGGCTACGCGTCGGGGCACCCGGCACAGCCCACCGGGGCCGTGCTGCGCCTGCTGTGGTGCGTCGTGCCGCTCGCCGCCACCGTGCAGTTCGCGGTCGCGGTGGCCCGTACGGACCCGAGTACCCGGCCGCGTTCCGGGCTGTCCGCCGTAGGCCTCGGGCCGGTGAAGCTCACGGTGCTCGCCGCGGTCTCCACCGCCGTCTCCTGCACCCTCGGGTCGATGGTGGCGCTGCTGCTCTTCCTCCATCTGCGCGGTGATCTGTCCGGGCTGCCGTTCGACGGTGCGGCGGCCGGGCTGCTCGACGCGGACGCCCCGCTGCCGCTCGCGGCGGTGCTCGTGCTGCTGGCCCTGGTCCCGGTGTCCGCGGCGACGGCGAGCGCGCTGGCGCTGCGCACCCGGCCGGTCTCGACGGCGTCCGGGGTCTCGGCGACGGTCGGGGACGACGACTCCGTGGACGCCCTGCCCCAGGACCCGCCGCCGACGCCGTCGACACCCCCGACGGGGCTGCCGTGGGGGGTGGCGCTGACCGCGACCGGCCTCGCCATCGAGGCGTACATGAGCGGCGACGGACGCAGCCTGCTCCCGCTCCCCGGCAGGCTCGATGCCACCCCGGCCGGAGTGCTGGCGGGCTGGACGCTGACCGCGATCGGCCTGGCCATGGCAGGACCCGGCCTGGCGTATCTGTGCGGGCGGCTGCTGCAGGCGGTGCGCCCCGGCGCCGTACGCCTGCTGGCCGGCCGGGTGCTGATGGACGAGGCGCGACGGATCGGCGGGCCGCTCGGTGTGGTCTGCGCGGTGCTCTCCGCGGTGGCCGCCGCCTACGCGCTGTACGGGACGGAGCCGCGCCCCTTCGGCCCGCTGACGGAACTGGGCGCGGTGCTCGTCCTCGGCTGCACCACGGCGACGCTGCTGACCTCGGCGCTGGAGGCCCGGCAGGACCGCACCCGGACGGCGCAGGCGCTGCTGAGGCTCGGCGCCCCCGCCTCGGCGCTCCGGGCCGCGACGGCGCTGCGCGCCGCCACGCTGCTGATCGTCTTCGCCCCGCTGACCTGGCTGATCGCCCAGCTGGCGGCGCTGCCGCTGACGGCCTGAGGACGCCGCCTCCGGGCGGCGCCCGCGCGTCTCGGCCGCTACGTAGCATGACACCGTGGAGAACCCGGACGACAGCAAACCCGTACCCGGCCCCTCGGGACCGACGGGTCCGACCGGTCCGTCCGATCCGTCGGATCCACCCGGCCCACCCAGCACTCCCGGCCCGTCGGATCCACCCGGTCCACCCAGCCCGTCGGGTCCGTCGGATCCACCCGGTCCACCCAGCCCCTCGGGTCCGTCGGATCCACCCGGTCCACCCAGCCCCTCGGGTCCGTCGGATCCACCCAGCCCGTCGGGTCCGTCGGGTCCGTCGGGTCCGTCGGGTCCGTCGGGTCCGTCGGGTCCGTCCGGTTCGGAAATCGAGTCGCTTACCGCGTTCGATTCGGCGGTCGCCGCCGGAACGCTGGCCGGACAGCGGGTGCAGTCCGTCGACCTGACGGACCGCAGCGCCGCTCTGCTCGCCGCCGACACGTCCGGCACGGTCTTCCTCGGCTGCCGGATGGCGCCCGAAGCGGCCGCGAAGGTCCGGACCGACGGAGCGATCGTCTTCCCGCCGGTGCCCGGGCTGCCCTTCGATCCGTACCGGGGTCTGCTCTACTCTCCCGACGCGCTCTACGAAGGGCTGATGGACGGCGGCTACGCGGCGACGCCCGATGCCCGCGCGTACCGCTGGTTCCAGGAGACCCGGGCGAGCGGCGACGCCTTCGCATCGATGCTGCGCGCTCTCCACGACGACGCGGTCTCCGACGCGCTGGACGAACACCTCGTCGGCGCCCGCGTCGTCGGGGTGATGGGCGGCCACGCCACCGCTCGCGGCAGCGCGCGGTACGCGGCGGCGGCCCGGCTGGGCCGGACGCTGGCCCGGGGCGGCCTGACCGTGGCGACCGGCGGTGGGCCGGGCGCGATGGAGGCCGCGAACCTCGGGGCGTACGCGGCGCCGCACCCCGATCCGATGCTGGACAAGGCCTGCGGGATGCTGGCCGCGACCCCCTCGTTCCTCCCGTCGGTCACCGCGTGGGCGCTGGCCGCCTTCACCGTACGAGAACGCTGGCCGGACGGCGGCGGCTCGGTGTCGATCCCCACCTGGTTCTACGGACACGAGCCGCCGAACCCGTTCGCCGACCACATCGCCAAATACTTCGCCAACGCCCTGCGCGAGGACGGACTGCTCGCCCGCTCCACGGCGGGCGTGATCTTCCTGCCCGGCGCGGCCGGCACCGTACAGGAGATCTTCGACAACGCGACGCCGAACTACTACGGCTCGCGCGGCGGACCGACCCCGATGGTGCTGGTCGGCCGCACGCACTGGACCCGGGAGCTTCCCGCCTGGCCGCTGCTGCGCGCGCTGGCCGACGGCCGGACGATGGGATCGCGTATCGCGCTCGTCGACACGGTGGACGAGGCACCCGAGGCGCTCGCCCGGTTGTCGGCGGACCCGTGGCCGGGAGCCGGCCAGTAACCGGAAGCGGTTCCGGTTCAGTGGGACGCGAGACGGGCCACCAGCGCGTCGAAGAAGGCCTCCCAGCCGTCCTCGGCCGCCGCGTACTGCTCGGCCGTGAGGTTGCCGCCGCGCTGTGTGAACACCATTTCCGTGGTCTTGGCGCCGCGGTCGGTGAACGTGACCGTGACGGTCTCGCCCTCGATATCGGCGGGCGCGGTGGCATCCTTCAGCGTGAACACCAGCCGCTCGGGCGCGACCACCTCGCGGTAGACCCCGTGGAACGGCATCTCGGTGCCCGGCACCACGATGACCAGGCTCCAGGCGCCGCCCGGCCTGACGTCCATCGAGACCCGGTCGAGCGGAACCTCGGCGTCCCCGCCGTACCAGGCGGCGAAGTGCTCGGGCGTCGTCCACGCTTCGAAGACGCGTTCCCGCGGGGCGTCGAGGATGCGGGTGATGTCGATGCCCTCGCGTGCTGAACCGGTCATTGTTCCCGTCCTTCGATGAGTTGTTCCGGACCTTCCGCGTGTCCCTCCAGCTTGCAGGGACACCACGGAAAACGGCGGGCGGGACCGGCGGACGTCGCTCGGCCGGTCCAGTGACCGCGGCCAGTGCCGGGCCACACGAGTCCGGTCAGAAGGCAGCGGGCAGGACGACGGTCTCCGCCGCCTCGAAGCCGACCCCGACCGCCGCACCCTCCTCCGGCGCGTCCCGCAGCGCGCACTCCGCCTCCAGCACCGGACCGCCCTCCGGGATCAGCTGTACGGCGACGTGGTTGCCCCGGAAGGTACGCGTCCCGACCGTGCAGCGCAGCCCGTCGCCCGGGGCACCGATCCGGACCCCGGCCGGGCGCACCAGCAGATCGCACGCCCCCTGCGGCGATCCCTCGGGCACCGGCACCGTGCCCCACACCGTGTCGGCGGCCGTGCCGGTCACCGTCGCCTCGACCACGTTGTCGAAGCCGAGGAACCGGGCGACGAAGGCGGAGGCGGGCCGCTGCCAGACCTCCAGCGGGGTACCCACCTGGGCGATCCGCCCGTCGCGCATCACCACCACCCGGTCGGCGAGGGCGAACGCCTCGCCCTGGTCATGGGTGACGGCGAGCACCGTCGTACCCAACCGCCCGAAGAGCGTGCGCAGTTCGACGACGAGCCGTTCACGCAGGCCGCGGTCGAGCTGGCCGAGCGGCTCGTCCAGCATCAGCAGCTTGGGGCGTGGAGCGAGCGCCCGCGCGAGGGCGACACGCTGCTGCTCGCCGCCGGACAACGCGGCAACGGCCCGTCGTTCGGCGCCGGGCAGGCCCACCAGGTCGAGGAGTTCACCGACCCGGTGCTCCTGATCGCGCCGCGACACCCCGCGCATCCGCAGTCCGAAGGCGACGTTGGCGCCGACGTCCCGGTGCGGGAACAGCTGGTGGTCCTGGAACATCAGACCGAGACCGCGCCGGTGCACCGGCACCCCCGCCTGGTCCGAGCCGTCCAGCAGCACCCGGCCGCCGTCCGGCGGATGCAGTCCGGCGACCACCCGCAGCAGCGTCGACTTGCCGCTGCCGCTCGGCCCCAGCACGCACACGATCTCGTGCTCGGCGACCTCCAGATCCACCCCGTCGAGCGCCGCACGTTCGCCGAAGCGAACCGTGGCCGATTCCAGTGTCAGCATCTCTAGAACTCCCCGGACCGGTCCGTGCGAATACGTTCGAGCAGCAGCAGCGATACCGCGCAGACCACCATCAGAAGGGTGCTGAGGGCCATCGCCTGGCCGTAGTTGAGCTCCCCGGCCCGTCCCAGCAGCCGGGCCACGGCGACCGGCAGCGTCGGCCGGTCGGGCCGCGCGATGAACACCGTCGCGCCGAACTCACCGAGCGACACCGCGAACGCGAAGCCGGCCGCGACCAGCAACGCCCTTCGCACCAGCGGCAGATCGACCTCCCGCCAGGCCCGCAGGGGTGACGCGCCGAGCACCGCGGCCGCCTCCCTCAGCCGACCGTCCACCGCGCGCAGAACGGGCAGCATGGTCCGTACGACGAAGGGCACACCGACCAGCGCCTGGGCGAGCGGCACCAGGATCCACGAAGTCCGCAGATCCAGCGGGGGCTTGTCCAAGGTGATCAGGAAACCGAAGCCGACCGTGACCGCGGACACCCCGAGCGGCAGCATCAGCAAGGCGTCGAAGCCGCGCACGAGCCGGCCCGTGCGCCGGGTCAGCGCGGCCGCGGCGAGCCCGCCGACGACCAGTGCGATGGCCGTCGCGACCAGTGCGTACTGAGTTGAGTTCCAGACCGCTTCGAGCGGCGCGACCAGGAACGTACCGCCGCCCGCGTCCACCGACCCCAGGGCGCGGTAGTAGTCGAGGCCGTGACCGCCGGGCGTGGCCAGCGAGCGCTCCACCAGCACCCCGAGCGGCAACAGGATCAGCACCAGCACGGAGAGCAGCACCCCACAGAACAGCGCCCACTGTCCGGCGCCGCGCGGCCTGCGGGCGGTCTGCGCGGGGTCGACCAGTCTCAGCGCGGTCTCCCTGCGCCGTACGGTCCACGCATGCACGGCGAGGATCGCGCCGACCGCGGCGAACTGCACCAGCGTCAGCACGGCGGCCGTCGGCAGGGCGAGCAGCTGGGCGGTCTGACGGTAGATCTCCACCTCCAGCGTGGCGTATCCCGGACCGCCGAGGATCTGCACGACGCCGAAGGAGGTGAAGGTGAAGAGGAAGACCATCAACGCGGCGGCGGCCACGGCGGGTGCGAGGGCCGGCAGGGTGACCCGCCGCCAGGCGGCGAACCGCCCGGCTCCCAGCACCCGGGCGGCCTCCTCCTGCCGCGGGTCGAGCTGTGACCACAGCCCGCCCACGGTCCGTACGACCACCGCGTAGTTGAAGAAGACATGGGCGAGCAGAATCGCCCAGACGGTGGTGTCGAGGCGTACGCCCCAGAGCTCGTCCATGAACCCGCCGCGCCCCACCAGTGCCAGGAAGGCCGTCCCGACGACGACGGTCGGCAGGACGAACGGCACGGTGACGACCGCCCGCAGCAGTTGTTTGCCGGGGAAGTCGAAGCGGGCGAAGACATAGGCGCCGGGCAGCGCGATCAGCAGGGTCAGCGCGGTCGAGGCGAGCGCCTGCCAGGTGGTGAACCAGAGGACGTCGCGGATGTCCGGCCGGGTCAGCACCTCGCCGATCCGGCCCAACTGCCAGATGCCGTCCGCCTTCAGGCCGCGGCCGACGATCGCGGTGACCGGATAGGCGAAGAACAGGGCGAAGAACGCGACGGGCAGGGCCATCAGGCCGAGCCGCACCGCGCTCCCGCGCCGCGCCGTCGCGCGCGCGACGTCCGCGTGCCCGGAGCGGCCGCGCGGCTCCTCACCACGCGGCCCGTCCTGGTGCGCACCCGTCCCGCCCGGGCCCTTCCCGCCCGCGTCCGTTCCGCGTACGGGTGTCTTCGCTACTTCACTACGAGCGAGGACCACGACTGGACCCACTGCTCACGGTTCTTGGAGATCTTGTCCGGGGCGACGGTCGTCGGTCTGTCCACCGTCGCGCCGAACTTCGTGAAGAGCTCCGGCAGTTTGGCGCCCTTGGTGACCGGGTTCACGAACATGTTGAGCGGCATGTCCTCCTGGAACCTCTTGCTGATCAGGAAGTCCAGCAGGGCCTTGCCGCCCGCCTCGTTCTTCGCACCGTTCAGCAGCCCCGCGAACTCGATCTGGCGGAAGCAGGTCCCGGTGGCGACCCCGGTCGGGGCGGTGGTGGGTTGCGGCTTCGCGTAGAGCACCTCGACGGGCGGGCTGGAGGCGTACGAGACGACGAGCGGCCGGTCGGCCTTGGCCTTCTTGCCGCCCGCGGAGCCGGAGAACTCCTCGTTGTACGCCTGCTCCCAGCCGTCGACGACCTTGACGCCGTTGCTCTTCAGCTTCTTCCAGTAGTCCTGGTAGCCCTTCTCGCCGTAGGTGGCGACGGTGCCGAGGAGGAAGCCGAGGCCGGGCGAGGAGGTCTGGGCGTTCTCGGTGACGAGGAGGTTCTTGTACGCGGGCTTCGTCAGGTCCTCGAAGGACTGCGGCGGCGCGAGCTTCTTGTCGGCGAAGTACTTCTTGTCGTAGTTGACGCAGATGTCGCCGGTGTCGATCGGGGTGACCCGGTGCTCGGCGGCGTCGAGTTGCGTATCGGACGCCACCTGATCGATGCCCTTCGCCTCGTACGGCGTGAAGAGGCCGCTGTCGAGGGCGCGGGAGAGCAGGGTGTTGTCGACGCCGAAGAACACATCACCGCGCGGGGAGCCCTTGGTCAGGATCTCCTGGTTGAGCGCGACACCCGCGTCGCCGCTCTTCAGTACCTTGACGGTGTAGCCGGTCTGCTCGGTGAACTCCTTCAGCACGTCCTTGGAGACGTTGAAGGAGTCATGGCTGACGAGCGTCACGGTCTTCGAGCCCGAGCTCTTCGTGGAGCCGGAGCCGGAGTCCGACGTGTCGGAACTCCCGCATCCGGCAAGTGCGGTGACGCCGAGCGCGGTGGCAACGGCCGTCGCCGCGAGCTGCTTGGTTCTGCGCGTGGTGCTCATTGTGGATTCCTCCTGGGTTTTGGCCAGGAAGAGACGCGGCCCTGCCCACGGGAGGCGGGCAGGGCGCAACAGCATGAGTTGATGACCGAACTTCCTACCCGGAATGACCCGGGCGAGGTTCAGAGGGTCTGCGGCCGACCTGTCCTCGGTGCCGCACTCTCAGCGCTGTGGCGCTCCCCTGTCGGAATATGAAGTTGATTCTATGAAGTTGATTTCAGGCCCAGGTTACACGGGTCGTTCCGGCCTCAGCGCTCGGCTGCCGCCAACTGCCCGCAGGCGCCGTCGATCTCCTGGCCACGGGTGTCCCGCACGGTCACCGGCACCCCGTGTGCCGCGATCGCCTCGACGAAGGCCTTCTCGTCCTCAGGACGCGACGCGGTCCACTTGGACCCTGGCGTGGGGTTCAGCGGGATCAGGTTGACGTGCACCCGCCTCCCCTTGAGGAGCCGGCCGAGCCGATCGCCGCGCCAGGCCTGGTCATTGATGTCCCTGATCAGCGCGTATTCGATGGAGATGCGGCGGCCGGACTTCTCCGCGTACTCCCACGCGGCGTCCAGCACCTCACGCACCTTCCACCGCGTGTTCACGGGGACGAGCGTGTCGCGCAGCTCGTCGTCCGGGGCGTGCAGCGAGACGGCGAGACGGCACTTGAAGCCCTCGTCGGCGAAGCGGAGCATCGCGGGCACCAGGCCGACGGTGGAGACGGTGATCCCGCGCTGTGAGAGCCCCAGCCCGTCCGGCTCCGGGTCGGTCAGCCGGCGGATGGCACCGACCACCCGCTTGTAGTTGGCGAGCGGTTCGCCCATGCCCATGAAGACGATGTTGGAGAGCCGCGCCGGGCCCCCCGGGACCTCCCCGTCGCGCAGCGCACGCATGCCGTCCACGATCTGGTGCACGATCTCGGCGGTCGACAGATTGCGGTCGAGACCGGCCTGCCCCGTGGCGCAGAACGGGCAGTTCATCCCGCATCCCGCCTGTGACGAGATGCACATCGTCACCCGCTCCGGGTAGCGCATCAGGACGGACTCGACGAGCGTCCCGTCGTGCAGCTTCCACAGCGTCTTACGGGTGGTGTCGTCGTCACAGCTGATGTGGCGGACCACGGACATCAGGTCGGGGAACATCGCTTCGGCGAGCTTGTCCCGCGAACCGGCCGGGATGTTGGTCCACTCCGCCGGGTCGTGCGCGTACCGCGCGAAGTAGTGCTGCGAGAGCTGCTGGGCGCGGAACGGCTTCTCGCCGATCGCGGCAACGGCTTCCTTGCGCTCGGCGGGTGTGAGGTCGGCGAGATGCCGCGGCGGCTTCTTGGCTCCGCGGGGCGCGACAAAAGTGAGTTCTCCGGGCTTAGGCATGGTCCGTCCAGTGTCGCAGACACGCCGTGGTAGTAGACGTC
Source organism: Streptomyces sp. NPDC057543 (assembly GCF_042801895.1). Lineage (NCBI taxonomy): Bacteria > Bacillati > Actinomycetota > Actinomycetes > Kitasatosporales > Streptomycetaceae > Streptomyces > Streptomyces sp. NPDC057543. The sequence goes on from NZ_JBHVFF010000081.1 coordinate 19,519, forward strand.
GTCGCCACCTCAGGCGCGGCCAGGCCCGACCGCGGCCGGTCGACGTTGGTCGTTGTCAGTCGACGTCGGCGGCCCTATGACGGCCCACAGACGGCCCCGGCAGGGGGGCGAGGGTGACCGATCGCACCAAAGGCGAGTGGTACACGCAGCGTCTCACCGAGTCCAAAATCGAATACATGTCCGAGAACCTCAGTCGCCTGGTCGGCTACGCATCGTCCGCGAGTGGCAGGCGTACCAGCTCGGCCGAACCGATCGGACGATCGCCGAGCTGACGGACTGCTGGTGATCTACGCATTACAAGTTGTCCGATCTTGGTACGGCGGTATCCATGGGCGTCCGCGGAACAGGCTCCGTACCTGCTCAGAGGGGGCAGACCCCAGCGGACAACGACGGACAGTGATGGATCGCGTAGCGACTGAGACCGCAACCGAGACCACACCGAGAAAGCCGTCGGCCAGGCCGCGCATAGCGTCGCTGGTCAGAAGGAGACGACAAAATTGGCGCCCGTGAGTGCGCACTCACCGCTTAGGCGGGGTACTGTTTATTTGCGCCGCGAGAGCGGTACGGAGCCCCCTGGCGGGCTGCCGGGACGAGGTCGGAACCAGGCAACTGGATCCTCCACCTGAATGGTGGCAGTGGCCCCCGGAGCCCTCCAGGGGGCTTCGACGTGTCAGGCGATGACCCACTTCTGGTACCAGCAGCGGTTCACCAAGAGCGTGTGCGACCCCCAGATCTTGACGCCGTAGCCCATCAGGGAGCCGCCAGGCGAGCGGTACAGCTGGTGCTTGCACAGGAGCAGGTTCTGCGCGCAGTCCTCGTCGACGTCCTCGCCCGAAAGCGCGACGTTGAGGATGCCGGCGTGGATGTCGGCGAGCTGGATACCGTCCCAGTCGGTGCCGATCCACTTGGGAGGCCACTTGACGTACTGCCAGGGGACGCCCCAGGTCTCTCCGCCGAGGCCATTGCGAACCCGGGTGAGATAGCTGGCCGTGTCCGTGTGGTCGACGCCCTTGACCGTGCCGAGGTAGGGGATGGCGAGGCGCGGGCCTCCGTCCCAACTTGCCGCGCAGTGAGCGACGCGCTCCAGGAGGAGTCGGGTCGTGTAGTTGTAGAAGCGGGTGCCGTCGGCCATGCCGCCGGTCGGCACGGCGTTCCGCTTGGGGACGATGACGTGGATGACCTTGACGCCCGGCATCAGGGACAGGGTCCTTGCTGCGCGCTCCCGGCGCCCCGGGTGCTTGGCCTTGAAGTGGTCCACCCAGTGGAGTGGGGTCGTCGTCTCCGGGCGGCTGACATGGATCATGGCTCGCAGGCCAGCGGCGACGACGCGGACGTTCCAGTCCTCCTCCTCGGGGACCACGAGCGCAGTCATCGCGAAGAAGGGGGACCCGAGGGCGCCGCGGTCGCCGGTTTCGTCCACGTAGACGCGCAGCTTGGGGAGAGTGCCGAACTCGGCGGCCGTAAGCGGGGCGTTCATCGGCGCCGCGCGGGGGTGAACGCGCGGGTGTGCGCGCTCAGGTGGGTCCACACCATGGGAGGCCAATTCCCCTCTGGTCTTGTGCCCCTGGCGAAGTCCCGTCCGCCAGGGGCGCGTTGGATGCGCTACATGCGACTCGGACCTGCGGGCGCACGACAGCATGGGCATCACCGGCAATGCCGATGATGCTGAGACAAGACTAGGGGATACAGGGAGGGTTGAAGACCCGGGAACCACAAATTGTGGGGCCCGAATCTCATTCGACCACTACATCTAGTGGTTCGATGCCTCGCCGCACCGGCAGGGCGGCCGCTTCACCAGCGACGAAAGAACGCCGGAGCTATGAGGCTCTGAGCGTGATCGTACCGCTTTCGGCCGTCTCACTGACCCGGAGCAGCCAGTCGAGCAACGGGGTCGCCAAGACCCCCGTTCGTTGAAGTCGGCGTGGCCACGATTGCCTCTCGCTAGTGCTGTGACCGCGTAGGTTCGCCGGGTTGGGTTGGGTTGAGCCGCAGTTTTCAAAGATCTCAGTCTGACCGAAGCCCGGTGTCAGAGCCTCCCGGTAGCGTGTCGGCAACCAGATCTGACGTCTCTCCGGGAGAACCACCGTGGACATCCTGCTCATCGCTGGCTTGTGGCTCGACGGATCCGCATGGGACGACGTCGTGCCCGAACTCACCGCGCTCGGCCACCATCCCGTGCCGCTCCCCCTCCCGGGCCAGGGTGACGGCGCCGCCTCCGCGACGCTTGATGACCAGTTGGCAGCAGTGCTTGCCGCAGTTGACGCGGCGCCCGGAAAGCCCCTGGTGGTAGGGCACTCCGCAGCATCGACCCTGGCCTGGCTGGCCGTTGACGCGCGACCGGAGAAGGTGGCCAAGGTCGCCTTGATCGGCGGCTTCCCCGCCGCCGATGGGCGGGCCTACGCCGATCACTTCGCGATCGAGGGCGGCGCCATGCCCTTCCCGGGGTGGGATCCTTTCGAGGGCGCGGACGCCGCTGACCTGGACCAGCAGGCCCGGGACCGCTTCGCGTCCGCCGCCGTTCCTGTCCCCGAGGCGGTCGCCAGGGGAGTCGTGCGCCTGACCGACGAGCGCCGCTTCGACGTCCCCGTTGTGGTGGTCTGCCCCGAGTTCACCCCCGCCCAGGCCCAGGAGTGGATCGCCGCCGGTGAGATTCCTGAGCTCGCCCGCGCTACTCACCTTGAGTACGTGGACCTCGACTCGGGCCACTGGCCGATGGCCACCCGCCCCCGCGAACTCGCCCGCGTCCTGGGCGAGGCTGCCAACTCCTAGCGGCGCCGGGTTAGGTGGTCAGGCCCCGGCCGGTAGTGGTCTGCCGCCCCAGCGGAGGCCCTTCTCGCTGCGGATGCGGGCACGCTCCTTGCGTTCGGCGGCCAGGACGTCGCGATGGCGGGCGTTGGCGTTGCGCCATCGCAGCCGAGCCGCCTCTGCGCCGCAGTACGGTCAAGCACATCCCGACGGCGGCCGCGAGCACAACCGCCATGGAAACGATGGCGGAGCACTCGTCATGGCGTTGGGCCGGCAACTTTCCGTTTTTTGTCCTGGTCAGCCAGTCATCCAGGGCGGCACATGCGTACTCAGGTACGGCAAGCCCCCATTCATGTCGGCGCCCCCGGTATGATTCCGAAGTGCCAAGCAGATTTCTCCCCTGAACTCGATTCCATGGACGCCGAGTTCGCAGGATCCGACGCCATCGTAGGTGCCGGGTGCCGACGCCAGCGTGGTGTTGGCTCGGAGGATGAAGGGCGGTGGGGGTTGAGTTCCGATCTGGAGAAGCCTCGCAGAAAGTGGACCAGTGCCGAGAGGGCGCAGGTCTGGCTGGCTGCGGTGAGCATCCTGGTGGCGATCATCGCCCTGGTGGGGCAGTTCGCTCAGTACCGCTGAGCGCCCACCCATGAGAACGGTCGGGACCGGCACCTGCGACATGCAGCGAGCCCGGTCTGCTCTTACGCGACCGGGCTCGTGAACTGCGGCGGAGGGCCTTGCTCTGGCAGGAGCTTGGCCCTCTGCTGATTCGGTCGATCCAGAAAACCAACCAGTGCGGTCGTGTCAGGGTACTTCAGAATTGCGCACACACCTAAGGGGTGTGCTTAAGAGCCTGCTCTAGCCGCGCGGCCGGCGGAGCCGGGGCCGCATACAGCGAGCGGGAGCGAGCCGCCTTGATGAAGTAGGGAAAGTTCTAGCGCGCTCGCACGGTGACGGCTTTCAAGACCGATCAGCATGCAGCGGCTGTACCCCACCTGACCTGCGACTGGGTCTCAATGCGCTTGCTCGCGGAGGCGTCTGGCCCACGCATGGCCCATAGCGCCCTCACAGAACCGGGACGAGGCGACTTGTGAACCCAGCAGCACACAATCGCTCGTAGGCCACGGCGACAGAGTCCGGGACGTCTTGCCGAATCATGAACCCCTGCTCCGGGTAGATAAGCAGGCGCTGCTGAGCTCCAACGAGCATGTCGAGCACAAACCGGGGGTCTTTGATCGAGTCGACGTATTCAGTGAGGGGCATCGGCGCTGACGCGCTCACGAACTCAACCTCCGGCCACAGCTTGCGCGCAGTCGCATAGGCTCTCCGCTCCTCGTACGGCTTGCTGACGAGCAGCACGGACGAAACGGTGACGTCCCGGTCTGCGAGCAGTGCGCGCGAGAAGTTAATGTTCTCGCCTGTGTTCCGCGCGTTCGGCTCGACGAGAATGGCTGAGTCGGGAACGCCCAGCTCCAGCGCCCGTTCCCGATAGTGCTCGGCTTCCCCGCGGGGCATCCGGTCCCGCGTTGTGCGGCTGGTAGCACCCGTGAAGACCACCAACGGGAACATGCCTCGCCGGTACAGATCGACCGTCACGTCTGCCACGCCCAGATCATGACTGCCGAGCCCGATGGCCACCGAGCAGGGGCGCGGCTCGTGGCGCATCTGCTGAAAGTCCCAAAGCTGTTGGGCATCTGACCATGCCTGCGCCGAGATCACTGGGCTACTCCTTGCGCCGAGTCGGGGACCTTGAAGTCATATGCCCAAGCGAAGCGGCTCGCCGCGTGAATACCGACCGCGAACTCCACGACGGTGCCGTCAGCTGTACAGGTGGTGCGGTGAAGCTCCACGACCCACTCGCCGGGCGTCAGCTGGAGTAGTGCAGCCTCCTCCGACGTCGCGGGGCGAGCGAACAGCTCCTCCCGCATGTGATCGATCTCGTAGCCCGCGTCATAGAGCACGCGATAGCCACCACCCTTGCCTGCCGGTCCCGGCGTCGGGTCGACAAGCCGCGTTCCCTCGACGTGCTCCGGACGGTAGTAGCTGGTCAAGGTGTGCGTCGGCTGGTCCCCCTCCTTAACGAGGCGGGCACGTGCGTACACCTCGGAGCCATCCGGCAAACCATGCGCCGCCGCTACGAGCGGCGTGGCCGGCACACGACTGACGTTCTGCGTCTGCTCGCCACGTTTATGCGATCGGCCCGAAGCTACGCGGTCAGCGATGAACGCGACCTCATCACCATCACGCCACTTGGCTTTGTCGTACCGAGCAATGCCGAGCCTCTTGAGCGGGGCTTGCTGCCGCACGACAGTGCCGTGACCACGGGAAGAGGTCACCAAGCCTTCGGCTTCCAAGGCCTTGTAGGCCGCATGGACCGTGGACTTTGAACCTTCACCAGCCTCGACCAGGTCTCGGATGTGCGGCAGCTGCTGACCAGGGGCGTACTCGCCCCCCTTGATTTGCGCAGCCAGCTTGTCTGCCAGTTCTCGCCACTTGGGTGCCACACCAACTCCTCTCGATAGGCCCAGTCAAACACAGTCCCAGGACTGTTGACAGTCCTGGGACTGTGCGCCATTGTCATCTCAGACGCCGCAGTCCCAGGACAGCGAGCGGAGGTAGCCCTTCTTTGGGCTGCTTCGAACTGCACGACCGCAGAGCGCCCGGCGGGTCTCGTGAGGGCGAGATACCCCTTTGACCAGGGGATACCGCGCCTGTCGGGGAGGGTCTGGTCTTTGGTAACTGAACAGAGAGCGAACGATTCGACGGGGTGGAAGTCCCTGTCCCCGCGGACGACCGGGTGATGTCGTCGGCGGCCCCTTTCCGCGTGCTGGCTCTGGAGAACAGCCCTGGTGATCATCCCTTCATTCCTGGAGGTCAACGCCTTGGTTGCCACCCTGTACGCGCCGCCCTGCTGGCGTCAGAGCAGTGACGATGACGCACCGTTTCGCAGGCTCGGGACTGGTCGGTCGTGGTAACGGCCACCCAGCGAAGTCCTGCCCGGTTGCCTCCCCCGCCCGTCCGGCCGCTGGTCGTACGGGCGGGGCTGAGGGGAGCCGGAGAACGTCATTCCTGCTTCACCCATAGACGGCGCGCGGCCCCGGTGTCCTACCACCGGGGCCGCTGTTTGGGCCGTCCACCGACTAAGGAGAAAACGACCCATGAAGACCATCGTTGCTGGTCACGTGGCTGTTACGGCCACCGAGTTCGCTGAGCTGGCACTCGGTATCGATCTGGAGCTGTTCACCGGTTCGGCCACGGAGTCCGCGATGGAGCGGGCGGCGCGGCTGGACGTCGCCCACGAGGTGCTCGCGGAGCTCCGGGAGAGCGACCCGGAGACCGCGGCCTACGCCGAGTCGCTGCTGCGGACCCTGCCCATGAAGGCGCGACAGTCGGACGGCCGGCGCCCGCGCCGTGCGGTCCGCCGCCCGGTGAAGAACTGCACGGCCGGTTCGGCGGTGGCCGCATGAGCGCCCTGCCGGTGGCCAGCGCACGTTTGGGCAACACCTTCGACGGCACCTGGGAGCTCTACGTCGTCACGGACGGGCCGTCCACGGACTGGCCGGAGTACTTCTTCGACCGCGTGGTTCCCGTGCCCACGCTGGACGAGCGGGTGCGGGCCCTGGCCGCCCTCGGCTTCAAGCTGGCCACCGATGCGGAGTGGGAGTGGCAGGAACTGCGGAGCGGACCCATGGACAGGGTCGAGCTGCTGGCGGCGGCCGATGTCCTCCCGACCGGGGGTACGGCATGAGGCGGCCCACTCCCGTCGCCCGGCAGATTGCGGCGCTGCAGTCTCTCCAGTCCGGTCTGACGAAGGTGCTGGTCGCGGTCGCGGTGGTCGCGCTGGCGTTCACCGCGACGAACGTGACCCTGTTCGCGATCGACCATCACATCAGCGTGTGGATCGCGTGGCTGCTGGACCCGATGGTCGCGGTCGCGCTCGGTGCGGTCCTGATCGTGGACGGCCGGTTGTCGGAGCACGGGGTGCAGCCGTCCGGCTGGGCCACGGTGCTCCGCTGGTTCGCCGGGCTGGGGACGTGGCTGATGAACTGCTGGGCCTCACTCTGGCCCGCCGGCGCCGCTTTCGGGGTGCCCCGACAGGTCGACCCGGCCGGTCTCGTCCTCCACTCCATCCCCCCTGTCCTCCTGATCGTTCTCGCCGAGGCGATCACCTTCTACCGGCGCGCGATCCTTGATCGAATCGCCGCCCTGCGCGATCAGGTGGACACCGTGGTGGAACGGGTGGAAGACCCGACCGTCCACCCCGCATCCACCACACCGCCCCCCACGGCCGCACCCGAGCCGCCGCGCCCGGCTCCGGCACTCGAACCGGTAGCAACGCTGCCGGTCATCTGCGGTGCACAGCGGGTGTATCCACTGACCGTCCCCCCGGCATCCACCCCGGACGACGAAGACCAGCAGACCGGGCCCCGACTGAACACCGAAGAGGCCGCCGAGGTCATCCGACAGTGCTACATCGACGGCGACACGATCGCCGAGGCCGCGTTGAAATCCACCCGGTCCACCTCCTACGTCCACAAGGTCTACGGCCGCCTCGCCAACCCCCCGCAGGACATCCCCGAGCCGCCCGCCCTGGCGGGGTGAAGGCGATGGCAACCACCCCCGTCTACCGGTGGAACCTCGCACCGGACGGCTACGCCACCTACCGCCAGCTCCGCGCCCTCGGGCTGCGGCCCGGCGGTCAGGACGTCGCCGCACAGCTCGAACGCCCGCGTCGCCGCCGGGGCCCGCTGGTCGCGCACCTGTACCTCGTCGACCGGGCCAAGCCGGTCCGCCCGATGACGCCGGCCAAATGGGCAGCGCTCGCCAAGGCCATGGCTGCCCGCCGGACCTGCCCCAACTGCGGGCGGGATGGCGGGTATTGCATCCCGCGGTCGCTCGGCATGTGTGTGGCCTGCGCCTACCCCGAAGAACAGTGCGCCGCGTAGAAGCCCGCAGGGCCCGGCCCTATCCACCACAGATCCGGCCGGGCCCCCAACTCCGCGAAGGAGTGCACTCAGCATGACCGACACCACCATCACTCCTGTAGCGGCCCCCGAGGCCGCCCCAAACCCCTCACCGCCCCCGGCACCCGAACAGAACCCCGCACCGGCCGCCGCCGAGGTCGACCACACCCCGGGCGGCTGGCCGGTCGTCCCGCTCGCAGTGACCAGCACCAACGCCACCACGTCCCTGCTCGCCACTGCCGCGCTTGTCGGCGGCCCGGCTGCTCTGGCCGTCGCCGCCACCGGCGCGGTCGTCCTCGGCACCGCCGCAGCGACCCGTAAGCACCGCGGCAAGAAGAAGCCCGGCAAGAACCTCGGCCGCACGCAGCGTTCCGCAGCCGGTGCGGGATCCACCGGCCGCACCTTGCGCCACGGTGGCGCGGGGCGGATCCCCGGCCAGACCCGGAACGGGAACACGAGCGCTGGTAAGGGTGCCGGGCGCGGCAAGGGGAAGTCGGGCGGTCCGCACCCCCGCGGCGCGAGCAGCATCCGCAAGACGCCGGTCAAGCAAGCGTCTGCGGGGGCCCTGGGCAAGTCGCGGGGCCGCCTGGGCCAGGTCCGGGCGTTGCGGGAGTCGGCCCGCAAGTCGGCCCCGTCGCGGGCCGACCGCCGGGCCGACACAGCAGGGACACGCCGGGCCCTGGCCGATGCCCGCCGGGGTGCGAAGAACGCGGCCCGGTCGGAGTCCCAGTCCCGCAAGGGGCCGCTCGGCCGGTCCGTGAGCAAGGCCGCGGGGCGGGTCGGTGCGGCCAAGGGCGCGGTGATCGACCGCATCCGGTCCGCGCGGGACCGCCAGGCCGCCGGGAAGGTGCACGCGCAACGAGACGCGGTCCGTAAGGCACCGGCCAGGAAGAAGGCCCGCAAGGCCCTGTGGCGGTCCGCGGCCCGGTTCCACGGGCGCCGCCTGCTCTCCGCCCTGCTCGCCGGGGCTCTCGGTGTGGTCGGGATGCTCTCCACCCCGCTGGGCCGGAAGCTCGGCTGGGCCTGGCTGCAGAACCCGGGCCGTCGCCTGTATGCCCGCATGACCCACACCGCCGAGGAACGGCGCCATGACCGGGACGACGCCATACGCGCCGCCCCGCAGGACGACGAAGCCGCCGCCGACGCCGAAGCGGCCGACAACAGCACTGACCAGGTCGGCGACACGGCGGAACGCCCGTCGGGGCCGACGCCGGCAGCACCCACCACCATCGCAAGTGAGGGAGAGAACGTGTCTGGTTTCCGGTTCGAGGAGTACGCCGCGGAGATGGAATCCGCAGCCGGGCAGTACGACCCCGAGAACGCCATGGAAATCCTCGCCATGGTCGAGGGACTCCCGGCCGCGCTCACAAGCGTGGCGAACGTGATGAAGGTCCTCGCCGAGCGGGCCGACAGCGAGTTCCCGCTGGAGAAGGACGTCGCGGACGGCTTCAACGACATCTTCGGCGCCGTCATGAGCGCGGTAGCGGTCGCTGAGGACATGGGCCCGCTGTTCCGCCAGTCCCACGAGCAGGACATCGCCCGCCACGAGGACCCGCGCAACGGGCCCGAGGCCGAGAAGGGATGGAACGTCTGA
>NZ_JBHVFF010000082.1:0-28173 GCF_042801895.1 Streptomyces sp. NPDC057543
GTTTCGGTGGTCATTGCGTTAGGGAAACGCCCGGTTACATTCCGAACCCGGAAGCTAAGCCTTTCAGCGCCGATGGTACTGCAGGGGGGACCCTGTGGGAGAGTAGGACGCCGCCGAACTCCTTTTACGGGAAAGCCCCGTGCCCTTGTGGCACGGGGCTTTTCTGCGTTCGGAACCCGTTGGGAAAGTGCCCCTTCCCCAACGGGTTTTTTGACGGGCGGGACTGGATGGGGTCAGAGGCGACCCGTGCTCTTGAGAGCCAGATAGGCGTCGGCTAGAGCCGGGGCGAGGTTGTCCGGGGTGGCATCGACGACGACGGCGCCGCGATGCTGGAGCTGCTCTGCAGTGCGGAGTCGCCTCGCTCGGGCCTGTGCGCCGGCTGCCGACTCGTAGACCGCGTCCACGGTGCCCCTGGCTCCCACCATCTGTTCGATGTGCGGATCGGCCGCCGACGCTACCAGCACCGTGTGGCGCTGAGTCAGCCGGTGGAGAACGGGCAGTAGGCCCTCTTCTACGGGGGCCGCGTCCAGACCGGTGAGCAGCACAATCAGGGAGCGACGAGGTGCAGAGGCCAGCACAGCAGCGCTGAGACCTCGGGCATCCGTTTCCACGAGCGCTGGTTCGACCGACGCCAGCGCATTCACCATGGCCGACAGGACGTCTCCCGTGGACCTGCCCTGGACCTGGGCGCGGATTCGGCGGTCGTAGGCGAGCAGATCCACGCGGTCGCCGGCACGAGTGGCCAGCGCAGTAAGGAGCAGGGCCGCGTCCAGAGCGGCATCGAGACGGGGCACGTCACCGACACGCCCCGCCGAAGTACGGCCGGTGTCCAGGACGATGAGGATGTGGCGGTCCCGCTCAGGTCGCCATGTTCGCACCGCGACGGAGGACTGACGTGCTGTGGCCCGCCAGTCGATGGAACGCGTGTCATCGCCCGGAACGTACTCACGCAGGCTGTCGAACTCCGTGCCTTTCCCGCGAGTGAGGACGCTGCTGCGGCCGTCGAGCTCCCGGAGTCTGGCGAGCCGGGACGGCAGATGCTTGCGGCTGGTGAACGGCGGCAGGACACGTACCGTCCACGGGACTTGGTGATTCCCTTGGCGGGCCGCGAGCCCCAGAGGCCCAAACGAGCGGACGGTGACACGTTCGGCTCGGCGGTCTCCGCGCCGCGTGGGTCGCAGCATGGTGGTGAGCCGACGACGTTCCCCCGCCGGGATCGTCAGTGTGTGACGGGCTGAGGCTTGCTCTGTGCCGGTGGGCCAGCTGCTGGGCGGCCAGGCGTCACGGAGGTGTGCCCGTAGGCGCCGACGGGAAGGATTGGTTACGGTGAGTTGCACTTCCGCGGACTCCCCAAGGCGAACGGTTGTGTCACCGGATCGGGTGAACTGCAGCGTTCGCACTGGCGCGGCCAGGGCGTAGTCGCACAGAATTGCTAGAGAGAGCGGTGCGTTGACCGCGAGCATGCCTGTCCAGCTTGGGGCAAGGATGCCTACAGGGAGTGACCCCAGGGCGGCCAGCAAGGCGGTACGTCCGGTAAGGGCCACAGTCACTGCCTCATCGGGGTACGGGGACGTGGGCGAGGATCGCCGTGATGACGGAGTCGGGAGTGACTCCCTCCATCTCGGCCTCGGGCCGTAGTTGGATGCGATGGCGAAGTGTGGGGAGAGCCAGGGCTTTCACGTCATCCGGAATGACGTAGTCCCGGCCGGTGAGCCAGGCCCAGGCACGGGCGGTCGACAGCAGGGCGGTAGCGCCTCGGGGAGAAACTCCGAGGGAGAGCGAGGGGGACTCACGCGTGGCACGACAGATATCGACGACATAGCCGGCGATTTCAGGGGAGACCTTGGTCCGTGAAACTGCGTTGCGGGCTGCTTCCAGATCGGCCGGGCCGGCTACGGGGCGTATGCCCGCTGACCTGAGGTCGCGCGGATTGAAGCCGTCGGAATGACGGGTGAGGACGTTGATCTCCTCGTCGCGGGACGGCAGGGGCACGGTCAATTTGAGGAGAAAGCGGTCCAGCTGGGCCTCGGGCAGCGGGTAGGTGCCCTCGTATTCGACGGGATTCTGCGTCGCGGCCACGAGGAAGGGGTCAGGCAGGAGCCGAGGGGTTCCGTCGACGGTGACCTGGCGCTCTTCCATCGCTTCCAGGAGGGAGGACTGCGTCTTGGGAGGGGTGCGGTTGATCTCGTCGGCGAGCAGCAGGTTGGTGAATACGGGGCCTGGTTGGAACGAGAACTCGGCTGTGCGGGCGTCATAGACCAGCGAACCGGTTACATCGCTCGGCATCAGGTCGGGGGTGAACTGAACACGCTTGGTGTCGAGTTCGAGCGAGGCGGCGAGAGCCCGGACCAGGAGGGTCTTGGCCACGCCGGGGACGCCTTCGAGGAGGACGTGACCTCGGCAGAGCAGGGCGACGACGAGTCCAGTGACTGCCGGGTCCTGGCCGACCACGGCCTTGGCGATCTCGGAGCGCAGCGCTTCCAGGGATGCGCGGGCTGTGTCGCCATTCCCGAGGGTCTCGGTGGTCCCGGCGGACACTGGGGGCGGGGCGCTCATGACGTGCGTACCTCTCTTTCGAGGGTGTCGAGTTGATCTGCCAGATGTACAAGAGCGGCGTCGTCGGACGGGGCGGGCCCGAAGAGCAGGTCTTGGAGATCGGTGCTGGTGGTGTTGATGCGAGCGGAAACGGCAGGGACGAGTGTCCTGGGGGAGTGGGCATCGCGTGGGGGGACGCCGATGAGCGGGGCGATACGGGTGCGGGTGGCGGAACGCAATGCGTCGGCGGCCCGGTCGCGGGCGTTTGCCCTGCGGTAGAGGCGGGCTCGCCCTTCGGTGGATTCGGATGCACGGATGGCCACGGGCAGCCGTTCGGTCACCAGGGGGCCCAGACGACGGGCGCGCCAGATGGCGGCGAGTACGGCGGCAAGTGTGAGTTGCAGGGTGCCCCACAGCCAGCCTTGGGGAATCAGGTCGGCGAAGCTGCGGTCGTTGTGGGCGCCGGCGCCGCCGGCGCCGCCGTCTCCACCGTTCCCGGCGGCAGCGGAAGTGTCAGCGAGTGAGGGGAGGTACCAGACCAGATGTGGGCGGGAGCCGAGGAGTTGGAGGGCCAAGGAGGCATTGCCCTGGTTGCCGAGCCGGTCGTTGTAAAGGAGGTCGGGGGAACCGAGGAGAACGGTGTCAGTCGTCCCCCGTTCGACCAGAAGCAAGGTGGGGAGGCCACCGCTCGGGAAGCAGGCGACGAAGCCCGGGCCGTTCGAGGAGTAACGGAAGCCTCCCGTCTCGGCTGTACCGGCGTTGCGGGCGGCGGACAGGGAGCACTGGGGGGCGCGGGCGGCCACCGGTCCGGTGGACTCTGCCCGGACACCGGGGGCCAGGGTGCCCACGGAATCAGGGCCTGCTGCGAGAAGGACGGTGCGGCCGGCCGAGTCGGCTGTCGCCGCGTGGAGTTCGTTCTGCTGGTGCGGTGTCAGCAGATCGGGGGAAGTGACGAGCAGCCTGGTCTCGGGGCCGACCTGGGCCGTGGCCTCGTCGAGCGTGGTGACCACATGCACGGAGACGCCACGCTCCTTGAGGAGTTCGGCGACGGCTCGGCTGCCGTAGCGGTCGGCCGAGCGGGGGTCGAGGCGGCCGTGCTGGTCACCGGAGCGCACGGTTGCCAGTGCGATTCCGGCTGCGGCGAGTACCAGGAGGGCAAACAGCAGACCTCGGGTTCGGGTCCAGATATGGCGTGGAGTGAGGGATGCCGAGGTGGTGGAGGCGGCGGTGACCTCGGTCATTCGGCTGCTCCCTGGGCCGCGGTTGTCAGGAAAGGTTTGGCGACCTGGAGATCGAGGTCCAGAGCTCGTACGGCGAGGTACGCCTGCTGGTCCGCAGTGCGGCCGCCGTACGTGACATCGTCGAACTCTCTGGCGGCGGCGTGGAGTCGCTCGGCGTGTGCGGGCAGTGGTCGGCCCGCTTCGGCGGCGGCCTCATCTGCGGTGCGCCCAGGGCGGGGTGCGAGCAGGGCGCGCTCTTCCAGGGAGCGGACGATGGCGCGCATGCGCTCCTGGACCGCCTCGTTCCAGTGGTGGGCGGCCGCATGGGCCTCGGCGGCCGCCCGGTGTTCGGCCGCGCTGCGGGGGCTGTTATCGAAGAGGGCGTCAGCGGAGCGCACGGTGTGGTGCGGGGTGCCCAGCCGCCACCAGAGCGCGGCGACCAGACTGATGACGACAAGTACAAGCACAACAAGACCGACTGGTCCGCCCGGTGCGGCACCGGAGGCCGTGCTCAGGAGATCGCCGATCCAGTCCCAGAGCCGGTCGAGACCGCGCTGGAGGAGGTTGGGATCGTTCTCGTGGTACATCGGCTTGGACAGCTCGTGCTTCGCGGCCTCCCGGGCCGGGGCACGTGGAGTGTCCACGGGTATGTCGCCGCTCGCCCGGATCAGTAGCTTCGCTGCTGTTGCGCCCCCCGCCACCGACACGGCATCAGCTCCTGGTGTCGTAGCCGGGCAGGCCCGCTGCCCGGGCGAGATCGAGGTCGAGTGCTTCCCGGCGGATGCGCTGATCGATGTAGAGCAGGGCCATCACACCGGCGGAGAGAGGGTAGGTGATCGTGGCGGTGATCACTTCGCCGATGCCGGAGACGATCAGGAACGGCCAGCCGAAGTCCATGGAGCCGTCAGTGAGAAGGGAGCTGATACCGCCACCGTCCACAGACATCGCGATGATGCTGAACGGAATCGCGATGACCACGGACACGATGAGCGTCAGCAACCAGGTGAGAGCCAGGACTCCGAAGGTTCGCCACCATGCGCCCCTGACCAGCTTCGCGGAGCGTCGCATGGAGGCGGTGATCGATTGCCGCTCCAGCATCAGTGCCGGCGAGGCGAGACAGAAGCGGACCATCAGCCAGATGACGACGACGGAGGTGGCCAGGAAGCCGACGGCGACGAGTGCGGCGCCTGCGGCGGAGCCGATCAGTATGCCCGGCAGCAGGCCGACCGTCAGGATGGCGGAGCTGATCAGGACCAGCAGCAGTGTCAGACCCAGCATCTGGGCAAGCCGAGGCCGGGCCTCGGCCCATGCGTCCGAGAGCGTCACGGGGCTGCCGAGCACCGAGCGGCTGATCACCACGGTCAGTACGGATGTCGTGATCAGTGTGGCGATCATGGTGATGAGCAGGGACGGCACGCTGTTGATCAGTGCCGACCGGGCCGAGTCGGCACTTTGCCTGAGCGCCTCCGAGCCGGTGGCGCCCGGATTGATCGCCGCGGGTTCCGGCAGCAGATAGCGCTGCACGAGGATGATCGCGATCTGGGCGATCACGGAGACGGTCAGCGTGATGCCGAGGACCGTGCGCCAGTGGGCGCGCATCGTGGAGACGGCGCCGTCGAGGATCTCGCCGACGCCGAGTGGCCGGAGCGGGATGACACCGGGCTTGGCCGCAGCGGGCGGCCGGCCCCAGCCGGCGCCGTGCGGCCCGCCGCTCCAGCCGGGGCCCTGAGATCCTCCGCCCCAGCCCGGGGCGGGCGGAGGCCCGCCGGGACCTGCTCCCGAAGTGCTCGGTGGGGACCACTGCCCTGCGGGCGGCTGCGTGGGCGACCAGTTCCCTGCCGGGCCGCTGCCGTCGACGGGCTCGGAGGGCCGGGGGACGCCCGCCTTCTGGCCCTCGGAGGGGGCAGATCCGGGCGAGGCCCAGCCCGGAGTGTCGTTCATTCTCGCTCCTTCATGGTCCTGTCCGCTCACCGGGGCGGCAGGTTGGCAGCCATCGTGCCACGCGTTGCTCCGGTGCGGGCCTGGCGCTCCATCTCCTTCGTGCCTTCATTTGTGAGCGGCATACCGGGCAGACTGTGCGGATGGCTGATCAGGACGCGCAATCGCCGGTGGGCATCGAGCCCTCCGCGCTTCCCGTACTTCGCTGGGACGAGCTTCCGGAAGGTCCCGCGCTGGTACTCCTCGACCAGACGCGGCTGCCTGCCGAGGAGGCCGAACTCGTGTGCACCGATGCGCCTGCGCTGGTGCGGGCGATCCGGATGCTGGCAGTGCGCGGGGCACCGCTGCTGGGTATCGCAGGAGCTTACGGAGTGGCTCTCGCAGCCGCGCGGGGAGACGAAGTGGCCGAGGCCGCGGAACTGCTGGAGCGGGCGCGGCCCACCGCGGTGAATCTCGGGTACGGGGTGCGGCGGGCTGTCGGAGCGTACGAGGCGGCCATCGGGAAGGGGGCCGATCCGGGGCGGGCCGCCGAGGCAGCGCTGTCCGAGGCCAGGGCGTTGCACCGGGAGGACGCCGAGGCCAGTGGGCGTATGGCGCGCTTCGGGCTCGCCCTTCTGGATGAACTGCTGTCCGGCGGCGGGCATCAACTGCTGACGCACTGCAATACGGGGGCGCTCGTCTCGGGTGGTGAGGGCACTGCCTTCGCTGTGGCGCTCGGGGCACACCGGGAGGGGAGGCTGCGCCGGCTGTGGGTGGACGAGACGCGTCCACTGCTGCAGGGAGCCCGGCTGACTGCGTATGAGGCGGCGCGCATCGGCATGCCATACAGCTTGCTCACGGACAATGCCGCAGGTTCGCTGTTTGCCGCGGGGGAGGTTGATGCCGTACTCATCGGGGCGGACCGCATTGCCGCGGACGGATCGGTGGCGAACAAAGTGGGGAGCTATCCGCTGGCGGTGCTCGCGAAGTACCACCACGTACCGTTCATCGTGGTGGCGCCGACCACGACCGTGGATCTGGACACTCCGGACGGGGCATCGATCACGGTGGAGCAGCGGTCCGGGAGTGAAGTGACGGAGCTCACATCGCCACAGGTGGGGGTGGCAGGCGGGGATGTTGTCGGGGTGCTCGTGGCACCGGTCGGAACCCCCGCGTACAACCCCGCGTTCGACATCACACCGCCGGAGCTGGTTACGGCGATCGTCACGGAGGAGGGCGTAGTTTCCCCGGTCACGGGGGTCGGACTGGCAGAGCTGTGTGCCAGATCATCGCAGGTAACGATTAGCTAATGGGATGATGTCGATTATGAAGGGACGCGTCCTTGTCGTCGACGACGACACTGCACTGGCCGAGATGCTCGGGATTGTGCTGCGTGGTGAAGGGTTCGAGCCGTCGTTCGTAGCGGACGGAGACAAGGCACTTGCCGCATTTCGTGAGGCCAAGCCGGACCTGGTCCTGCTGGATCTGATGCTGCCCGGAAGGGACGGCATCGAGGTCTGCAGGTTGATCAGGGCCGAGTCGGGTGTGCCGATCGTCATGCTCACTGCCAAGAGCGACACGGTTGACGTGGTGGTGGGCCTGGAGTCCGGGGCCGACGACTACATCGTCAAGCCGTTCAAACCTAAGGAGTTGGTTGCCCGGATCAGGGCACGTCTGCGGAGGTCCGAGGAACCGGCGCCGGAGCAGCTGGCCATCGGGGACCTGGTCATCGATGTGGCCGGTCACTCGGTGAAGCGGGAAGGGCAGTCGATCGCCCTCACCCCGCTGGAGTTCGACCTGCTGGTCGCGCTCGCCCGCAAGCCGTGGCAGGTCTTCACTCGTGAGGTACTGCTGGAGCAGGTGTGGGGATACCGTCACGCCGCCGACACCCGGCTGGTGAACGTGCACGTTCAGCGACTGCGTTCCAAGGTCGAGAAGGACCCGGAGCGGCCCGAAATCGTGGTGACCGTTCGCGGGGTCGGTTACAAGGCCGGACCGAGCTGAGATGCCCCCGAGCAGCGCTGCTCCGCAGCCCGGGGAGCCGGGAGCCCGTGCGGAGCGGGCTGCTGCTCCAGGACACAGGGCGTCCCAGGTCGTGCGCCTACTGAAGGGTGGCCGGTTGTTCCGCGACCGGGCGCTCGGCGGCCCTGTGCCGCGGCTGCTGATGCGCTGGGTGCGGCGCCCGCTGCTGCCCGCCGTGCGGCTCTGGCGACGCAATCTCCAACTCCGCGTCGTCGCGGGCACGCTGCTCATGTCGCTCGGTGTGGTGCTGCTCCTCGGACTGGTCGTGATCGGGCAGGTGCGCAACGGCCTGCTCGACGCCAAGAGCAAAGCTGCCCAGACCCAGGCCGCCGGCGGCTTCGCGGCGGCCCAGGAGAAGGCGAACGCCCCACTCACCCCCGGTGGGCAGGGCAGCGACGCGGTGGACGGCAGCACGGCCAACAACTCCTGGCGGACCGAGCTCGTCGACCAGCTCGCCAGCGGCGGCAAGAACGCCTTCAATGTGGTGGCGCTCAGCGCCGACGAGGGCACCCGTGCGCCGCGCGGCTCGGGCAGTGTGGAGGCGGCGAGCATCCCGCAGAGCCTGCGGGACTCCGTGAACAATGGCCCGGGAGCGTTCCAGACGTATTCCCTGATCCAGTATGCGAATGGCCAGGAGTCGCAGCCCGGACTTGTCGTGGGCAAGCGGCTCTACGATATCGACCACAATCCGTACCAGCTCTACTACCTCTTCCCGCTGACGCAGGAGGAGAAGTCATTGACGCTGGTCAAAGGCACGCTGGCGACCGCGGGAATGTTCGTGGTCGTGCTGCTCGGGGCCATTGCCTGGTTCGTGGTGCGACAGGTCGTGACGCCCGTACGGATGGCGGCGGGCATCGTGGAGCGGCTCTCCGCGGGCCGGCTGCAGGAACGGATGAAGGTCACCGGCGAGGACGACATCGCCCGGCTCGGTGAGGCCTTCAACAAGATGGCGCAGAACCTGCAGCTCAAGATCCAGCAGCTGGAGGAGCTGTCCCGGATGCAGCGGCGCTTCGTCTCCGATGTCTCTCACGAGCTGCGGACACCGCTGACGACCGTACGGATGGCTGCCGATGTCATTCATGAGGCCCGCAGCGACTTCGATCCCGTGACGGCACGCTCCGCGGAGCTGCTCGGGGATCAGCTCGACCGGTTCGAGTCGCTGCTCTCCGATCTGCTGGAGATCAGCCGGTTCGACGCGGGCGCCGCGGCGCTGGAGGCGGAGCCGATAGATCTGCGACAGGTCGTCCGACGGGTGATCGGCGGGGCGGAGCCGTTGGCCGAGCGCAAGGGCACCCGGATCCGGGTGGTCGGCGACGAGCAGCCGGTGATCGCGGAGGCCGACGCTCGGCGGATCGAGCGGGTCCTGCGCAATCTGGTGGTCAACGCCGTCGAGCACGGCGAGGGCCGGGACGTGGTGGTGCGGATGGGGGTGGCCGGAGGCGCGGTCGCCGTGGCCGTCCGGGACTACGGTGTAGGGCTCAAGCCCGGCGAGGCGACACGGGTGTTCAACCGCTTCTGGCGGGCTGACCCGGCTCGCGCGCGAACGACCGGCGGCACCGGGCTCGGACTGTCCATCGCCGTGGAGGACGCCCGGCTGCACGGCGGCTGGCTGCAGGCATGGGGCGAGCCCGGTGGCGGTTCGCAGTTCCGGCTGACTCTGCCGCGCACGGCGGACGAACCGCTGCGCGGATCGCCCATACCGCTGGAGCCCGAAGACTCCCGGCGCAACCGGGAGAACCGGGAGCGCGCCGCGGCCGCTCCGGCGACCGGGAGTGGGCACCGGCTGACGGCGGTGCCGAACCAGCCCGGCGGCAACGACCGGGCCGCGCTGCCCGTACCCTCGCGCGCCCCCGTGGCACCCCGTACGGCACCGGCCTCGGTGCATCCGGCGGCCCTGCCGGGGAGCGGAGCACGGGTGGTCGCGCGCCCGGCCGAGGACCGGCCGGGTGGCGAATTCGACTCTGCAGTGAAGGAACCGGAGCGGGGGGAACCGAATCGTGGGCACTGACCGTCGCAGGGACGGCCATGGGCGTGTGCTGGGGCTGTTCGCGCTGCTCGGAAGCGGTGTCGTGCTCCTGTCCGCGTGCGGCTCGATGCCCGTCACCGGGGATGTCAAGGCTGTCGACGCCTCGCAGCCCGGCGATTCCCAGGTGCAGGTGTACGCCGTGGCACCGCGTGACAACGCCACCCCCAACGAGGTGGTCGACGGCTTCCTGGAGTCCATGACCAGTGATGACTCGGCCTTCAGGACAACTCGTAAGTACCTGACGAGGAAGGCAGCCAGTACGTGGAAGCCGAGCGCGTTCACGACGGTGCTCACCAAGGCGCCGAACCGTAACGACCGCCCGTTCCGCGACAGCGACCACGCCACCACGGAGATCATCTACACCCTGACCGGCGAGAAGGTGGCAACGGTCGACGCCGAGAGCGCCTATCAGCCGCTCGCGCCCACGGACTACAACCAGACTCTGCGCCTGGTGAAGGAGAGCGGACCGGAGGGCAAGGAGTGGCGCATCGACACGGTGCCGGACGGGCTTCTTCTCGGGCAGTCGGACTTCAAGCGGCTCTACCGCTCCGTCGACAAGTACTACTTCGCCGCAGGGCGGACGGCTGCGCAGTCGACGCTGGTCGCCGACCCCGTCTATCTCCGTAGCCGGACGGATCCCGTCACCGGGATGGACACCGTGACGCAGGCGGTCCGCAGTCTCCTGGCGGGGCCGACCAGTTGGCTACGGCCGGTGGTCGCCTCCCGCTTCCCCTCGGGTACGGCGCTGAAGGAGGGCGTCACCTCGCTGTCCCCCGACGATCGCAACGTACTGAAGGTGCCGCTCGACAAGAAGGCGGACGGTGTCGGACAGCGATCCTGCCGCATGATGGCGGCACAGGTCCTCTATACGCTGCGAGATCTGACGTCCGCACGGGTCGAGCAGGTCCAGCTCCAGCGCTCCGACGGCTCCCCGCTGTGTGTCATCGGTGCGGACCAGGCGGAGGAGTTCGCCCCTGACGGTTCGTCGAGTGGGCCGGACAGCCAGTACTTCGTCGATGACAAGGGTCATGTGCAGCGAATTCCCGGCAGCACAAAGGGCAGCGGCACCCCGGAGGTGGTGCCCGGTCCGCTCGGCAACGGACCGGAGAAGATGTGGTCGGTCGGTGTGGCCAGGGACGAGCAGTCGGCGGCAGCGGTCTCGCGCGACAGGACGGCCCTCTACGTCTCGTCCATCGTCTCGGACGGCGAGCTTCCGGCAGCCTCCGTGACCAGCAAGGGCCACGCCTCGAACAACCGTCTGTCGGTGCCGAGCTGGGACGGCCGGGGCGACCTCTGGGTGGCCGACCGGGATCCCGGCAACCCCAGACTGCTGCGGCTGGCCGGTGGCGACGGCAAGCCGCAGGACGTCGCTGTGCCGAGTCTGGGCGGCGATCGGATTGAGGCGCTGCGGATGTCCGCGGACGGGGTACGGATCGCGCTCCTGGTGACCAAGGACAGCCACACCACACTGAAGATCGGCCGGATCGAGCGGCGCGGGCCGGAGAGCGAACAGCAGGTCTCGGTGGTGGAGCTGCGGCAGGCCGCACCGCAACTGACGGATGTGACCGCGATGTCGTGGTCGGGCCGGAGCCGTCTCGTGGTGGTCGGCAAGGAGCAGGGTGGTGTGCAGCAGGTGCGCTATGTGCAGGCGGACGGTTCGACTCCGGCGTCGGGCGTTCTGCCCGGCGTGAACCAGGTGTCGTCGATCGCGGCGGCGGACGACGAGCAGCTGCCGCTGATGGCGGCCACGGCGAGTGACGGGATCGTGAAACTGTCGCCGGGTGACAACTGGCAGACGGTGGTCAAACAAGGCTGGTCGCTGGTCTACCCGGGCTGAGCTTCTCCGGCCGTGATCCCACGAAGCCACCCCGGGTTGTCCACAGGGGTGGCCGGGGCCCTTCGTGGAGTGCACAGTGGAGTCATGCGGGGGTGGTGGCGGGAGATCTCCGGGCTGGTCCTGCCGGGGGCCTGCGGTGGCTGTGGCAGGCCGCGTATCGAGTTGTGCGAGGAATGCCGTACGCAGTTGTACGGCGCGGTGCCGCGCAGGGTGAGGCCCGTGCCGGAGCCGGTGGGCCTGCCGGTGGTGCACGCGGCCGCCGCGTACGAGAACGCGGTGCGTGCGGTGCTCCTGGCCCATAAGGAGCGCGGTGCACTGGGGCTGGCCGGGGCGCTCGGGAAGGCGCTGGCGGGGGCAGTAAGGGCCGGGACGGGGCAGGCCGGCTTCGTCGGCCCGCAGTTGCTCGTGCCCGTGCCGTCGGCGCGGCGGGCGGTGGCGGCGCGGGGGCATGATCCGACGCGGCGGATCGCCTTGGCCGCCGCCGGTGAGCTGCGGCGCGGCGGTATCGGGGCCGAGGTGGTAGGGGTGCTTCGGCAGCGGCGCCCGGTGGCCGATCAGGCGGAGCTCGGAGCCCGGCAGCGGCAGGCGAATCTTGCGGGGGCGCTGGAGGTGGTGGTCGGGGGTGAACGGCTGCTTGCGGCCGGACGGGTGGTGCTGGTGGACGACCTTCTGACGACCGGCTCCTCGCTGGCCGAGGCGGCTCGGGCGATCGGGGCTGCGTGCGGGCGTGACGATGTCGTCCACGGCAGTGGCCAGGCAGCCGTTGTCGCAGTATCTCCATCCGCCTTCGAGATAAACCGGAACTGCCGGTGAACCTGCATCGTTGCAGGTAGTGAGCGGGTAAAAAGACCTGAACGGAGGTACGTGCGAGTAGCGGGTGCCGACATCCGGCCAGGCAGGCTATGTTCGGTTGTGAGGAATGGTGAATGCCGGACCTCGATGAATGCACCACCAGGTTTCGGGCAGGTGACTCACCGGTAGCCAGAAGCAGAGAATTCGGTGGGGTGGAAACCCTGCCGATGGGGGAGGAGGAGGTGAAAGCCACCGAGTCCGCGGCTCCGGCTACGACCGGAGCCTGGTGCAAAAGGGAGATGCTCCGCCGCCGAGCGGAGCGATCCGGGAACGGAGTTCTGCGTGGACATCGTCGTCAAGGGCCGCAAGACCGAGGTGCCTGAGCGGTTCCGCAAGCACGTGGCCGAGAAGCTGAAGCTGGACAAGATCCAGAAGTTCGACGGCAAGGTGATCAGCCTCGACGTCGAGGTGTCCAAGGAGCCGAACCCCCGTCAGGCCGACCGTTCCGACCGGGTGGAGATCACGCTCCGCTCGCGTGGGCCGGTCATCCGGGCGGAAGCGGCCGCCGGTGACCCGTACGCAGCGCTGGACCTGGCCACCGGCAAGTTGGAGGCGCGGCTGCGCAAGCAGCACGACAAGCGCTACAGCCGCCGTGGCAACGGCCGGATTCCCGCTGCCGAAGTCGCTGAGACGGTGCCGGGTGCGGCGTCGTTCAACGGCGAGGGTGAACTGGTCGGCAACGAGACGTCCGAGTCCGTGCCCACCACCAGGTTCGGCTCGCTGGAAGTGCGGGGCGAGGGCCCGCTGGTGATGCGCGAGAAGACGCACATCGCCGCACCGATGTCACTCGATCAGGCACTCTACGAGATGGAGTTGGTCGGGCACGACTTCTATCTGTTCGTCGACTCCGAGACGAAGGAACCCAGTGTCGTCTACCGACGGCATGCCTATGACTACGGTGTCATCCACCTGAGGACCGATCCGCTGGCCGCCGATGAGGCGGGCGGCGCGGGCGGTGCGCTCGGCGGCTGATGCCACCCTTCCGTGGTGCCCCTGGAGCGCCTGTGCGCCCCCAGGGGCACCCGTGTGCGGGCACAGGATCACCGCTCCGACGTCGAGGCATGAAATCATGTCGTCCCAAGCCAACCGGTGTTCTTCGAACCGCCGTTGGGGGACAGTTGTGAACTTCAGGCCATGGCCTTCAGGGGGAGGAACGATGGCGGACACCTTCGGGCCCGTGCGCGATGCGAATGATGCCGATGACACCGCCGGTGCGGACGCGGACGGTGGTTCCGGCAAGGAGCCGATCCGGGTCCTCGTGGTGGACGACCACGCGCTCTTCCGCAGAGGTCTGGAAATCGTCCTCGCCCAGGAGGAGGACATCCAGGTCATCGGCGAGGCGGGTGACGGCGCGGAAGCGGTCGACAAGGCTGCCGATCTGCTGCCCGACATCGTGCTGATGGATGTCCGGATGCCCAAGCGCGGCGGCATCGAGGCCTGCACCGCCATCAAGGAGGTGGCCCCCAGCGCGAAGATCATCATGCTGACGATCAGCGACGAGGAGGCCGACCTCTACGACGCGATCAAGGCGGGCGCCACCGGCTATCTCCTCAAGGAGATCTCGACGGACGAGGTGGCCACAGCGATCCGCGCGGTCGCCGACGGGCAGTCCCAGATCAGCCCCTCCATGGCGTCCAAACTGCTCACCGAGTTCAAATCGATGATCCAACGGACCGACGAACGCAGGCTGGTGCCTGCGCCGCGGCTCACCGATCGGGAGCTCGAAGTCCTGAAACTCGTCGCAACGGGCATGAACAATCGCGATATCGCGAAAGAACTGTTCATTTCCGAGAACACCGTGAAGAACCACGTCCGCAACATTCTGGAGAAGTTGCAGCTGCACTCCAGGATGGAAGCCGTGGTCTATGCCATGCGCGAGAAGATCCTGGAGATCAGGTGACCCGTCCGCAGACGGGCCGAACCCACTGAACAGACCGAACAGGGCGACGTCGGGCAGAGAGACGGGAATGCGCGCTCACGTCAGAGCGCGGGCGATTTCCTGGGCGAGCGGCTCACGCAGTTCCGGTGCGTCGACTCGCTCCAGCCGGACATCTGTACACCCGACCCAGGAAGCGGCCCCCACCAGGGCCTCGGCCATCGGCGCCACGGCCTTCCTGCTCTCCAGGGACACCTGCCGGGCGACCAGCGTGCTGCCCTCGCGCGCCGGGTCGACACGCCCCTGCAGCCTTCCGCCCGCCAGCAGTGGCATCGCGAAGTATCCGTGTATGCGCTTGGGCTTGGGGACATAGGCCTCCAAGCGGTGGGCGAAACCGAAGATCCGCTCGGTGCGTGCCCGCTCCCAGACCAGCGAGTCGAACGGTGACAACAGGGTCGTGCGGTGCCGCCCGCGTGGCTCCGAGGTCAGCGCCGCCGGGTCCGCCCAGGCCTGCTTCGACCAGCCCTGCACCGTCACCGGCACCAGGCCGGAGTCCGCCACGACCGCGTCGAACTGCTCACCCTTGAGCCGGTGGTAGTCCGCGATGTCCGCGCGGGTGCCGATGCCCAGGGACTGGCCCGCCAGCGCGACCAGCCGGCGCAGGCACTCCGCGTCGTCCAGATCGTCGTGCAGTACGGCGTCGGGCAGGGCCCGCTCGGCGAGGTCGTACACCCGCTTCCAGCTGCGCCGCTCGGTGCACACCACCTCGCCGTACATCAGGGCCCGCTCGACGGCGACCTTCGACGCCGACCAGTCCCACCATTCCCCACCGTTCTTCGCGCCTCCCAGCTCCGTCGCCGTCAGTGGGCCCTCGGTGCGCAGCTGCTTGATCACCCTCTCGTAGGCGCCGTCCGGTAGGTCGTGGTGCCAGTGGGGGCGCGAGCGGTAGGCGCGGCGGCGGAACGCGAAATGCGGCCACTCCTCGACCGGCAGGATGCAGGCCGCGTGCGACCAGTACTCGAAGGTGCGGCCAGCCGACCAGTACGCCTCCTCGACCGTGCGCCGGCCGACCGCGCCCAGGCGTGCGTACGGAATCAGTTCGTGCGAACGCGCGAGCACCGAGATCGTGTCGAGCTGCACGGCACCGAGATGCCGCAGCACACCCGGAACGCCGGCCCGGCGGTCCGGAGCACCCAGGAAGCCCTGGGCGCGCAGGGCTATCCTGCGCGCCTGATCGGCGGAGAGTTCGGCGGCGGGAGGCGGCGGCACAGACGTCATGACCCGCACCCTAGAGGGCCGCACTGACATCCGGTCGGGAGTCCATGAGCCGGGTGGTCCGGGGAGTTCATCGGCGGGCGGCGGCGAGTCAGGTGGCTGCGGGCAGGCTGTTCGCCGCGGGCAGATAGGAGTCGGTGCCCGGCAGGCCGAGATCGGACGGGAGCAGCGCGCCGATCCAGGCGTCGCGCCGCACCCCCTTGTTGAGCAGGGCCGAGCGCTGCTCGCCCTCCATCCGGAATCCGGCCCGCAGCGCCACGGCACGCGAAGGGATGTTGCCGACCTCGGCCCGCCACTCCAGCCGGTCACCGCCGAGCGCCGTGAAGGTCCAGTGGGCGGCGGAAAGCACCGCCTCCGTCATGTAGCCGTGGCCCCGGTGCTCGGCGGCGGTCCAGAATCCGACCTCGTACGTGCCCGGGAGATTGCGGCGATTGATGCCGACCGCGCCCGCCAGGGCACCACTCTCGCGCAGAACCACCGCGAAGTTGTACATGGAGTCGTCGGCCCACCCACAGGGGGACAGCTTTCCCGCGAAGAATTCCGCGTCGGCGCGGCTGTACGGGGAGGGCACGACCGTCCAGCGCTGGATGTCCGGGTCCTGACAGGCGGCGTGGACCTCGTCCGTGTCGCTGCCGGCGAAGGGACGCAGCAGCAGGCGCCCGGTGGTGAGGGTGATCGGTTCCATGTACGGATTCTGGTGACGCGCAGGGCGTGAAGCGAACACTTTTCGGACTTCCCGGCACCTTCGGCGCTCCCCGGCCGTTGATTGGGAAGGGACTACGGGGCCAACGCGGCGGCGGCCCTCCCGGCGCGGCGGTGTCCTCGCTTACGATGGCCGTTGCGGTGGGGCCCACCTGCCGTGCCCGCGCCAGAGTCCTTAACACGACCCAGTGCCAGGCCCGACCGGCAAGGAGACCAGCCTCAGTGTCCGTCTTCAACAAGCTCATGCGTGCAGGCGAAGGCAAGATCCTGCGCAAACTGCACCGCATCGCGGACCAGGTCAGCTCCATCGAAGAGGACTTCGTCAACCTCTCCGACGCCGAGCTGCGGGCGCTCACCGACGAGTACAAGGAACGGTACGCGGACGGCGAGAGCCTGGACGACCTGCTCCCCGAAGCATTCGCGACCGTCCGTGAGGCCTCCAAGCGGGTCCTCGGACAGCGCCACTACGACGTCCAGATGATGGGCGGCGCAGCCCTGCACCTCGGCTATGTGGCCGAGATGAAGACCGGCGAGGGCAAGACCCTGGTCGGTACCCTGCCGGCGTATCTCAACGCGCTCTCCGGCAAGGGTGTGCACCTGATCACGGTCAATGACTATCTGGCCGAACGCGACTCGGAGCTGATGGGCCGGGTTCACAAGTTCCTCGGCCTGACCGTCGGCTGCATCATCGCCAACATGACGCCGGCCCAGCGCCGGGAGCAGTACGCCTGCGACATCACGTACGGCACGAACAACGAGTTCGGCTTCGACTACCTCCGCGACAACATGGCGTGGTCCGCGGACGAGCTCGTCCAGCGCGGCCACAACTTCGCCGTGGTCGACGAGGTCGACTCGATCCTCGTCGACGAGGCCCGTACGCCGCTGATCATCTCCGGCCCGGCCGACCAGGCCACCAAGTGGTACGGCGACTTCGCCAAGCTGGTCACGCGCCTGACCAAGGGCGAGGCGGGCAACCCGCTCAAGGGCATCGAGGAGACCGGCGACTACGAGGTCGACGAGAAGAAGCGGACCGTCGCCATCCACGAGCCCGGTGTCTCGAAGGTGGAGGACTGGCTCGGCATCGAGAACCTCTACGAGTCGGTGAACACGCCCCTCGTCGGATACCTCAACAACGCCATCAAGGCCAAGGAACTCTTCAAGAAGGACAAGGACTACGTCGTCATCGACGGCGAAGTCATGATCGTCGACGAGCACACCGGCCGTATCCTTGCCGGCCGCCGCTACAACGAGGGCATGCACCAGGCGATCGAGGCGAAGGAAGGGGTGGACATCAAGGACGAGAACCAGACGCTCGCCACGATCACCCTGCAGAACTTCTTCCGTCTCTACGACAAGCTTTCCGGTATGACCGGTACGGCGATGACCGAGGCCGCCGAGTTCCACCAGATCTACAAGCTCGGTGTGGTGCCGATCCCGACCAACCGGCCGATGGTCCGCGCCGACCAGTCGGACCTGATCTACCGCACCGAGGTCGCGAAGTTCGCCGCAGTCGTCGACGACATCGCCGAGAAGCACGAGAAGGGCCAGCCGATCCTGGTCGGCACCACTTCGGTCGAGAAGTCCGAGTACCTCTCGCAGCAGCTCTCCAAGCGCGGTGTGCAGCACGAGGTCCTCAACGCCAAGCAGCACGACCGTGAGGCGACGATCGTCGCCCAGGCGGGCCGCAAGGGCGCGGTCACGGTCGCGACGAACATGGCCGGACGAGGCACCGACATCAAGCTCGGCGGCAACCCCGACGATCTTGCCGAGGCGGAGCTGCGTCAGCGTGGCCTCGACCCCGTCGAGCACGTCGAGGAGTGGGCGGCAGCGCTGCCCGCCGCGCTGGAGAAGGCCGCGCAGGCCGTGAAGGCGGAGTTCGAAGAGGTCAAGGAGCTCGGCGGGCTCTACGTCCTGGGCACCGAGCGGCACGAGTCGCGGCGCATCGACAACCAGCTGCGCGGTCGTTCCGGCCGTCAGGGCGACCCGGGCGAGTCCCGCTTCTATCTGTCGCTCGGCGACGACCTGATGCGTCTGTTCAAGGCGCAGATGGTCGAGCGCGTCATGTCGATGGCCAACGTGCCGGACGATGTGCCGATCGAGAACAAGATGGTGACGCGGGCGATCGCGTCGGCCCAGTCGCAGGTCGAGCAGCAGAACTTCGAGACGCGTAAGAACGTCCTGAAGTACGACGAGGTGCTCAACCGGCAGCGCGAGGTCATCTACGGCGAGCGCCGCCGGGTCCTTGAGGGTGAGGATCTGCAGGACCAGATCCGTCACTTCATGGACGACACGATCGACGACTACATCCGTCAGGAGACCGCCGAGGGCTTCGCCGAGGAGTGGGACCTGGACCGGCTGTGGGGTGCGTTCAAGCAGCTCTACCCGGTGAAGGTCACCGTCGACGAGCTGGAGGAGGCGGCCGGCGACCGCGCGGGGATCACCGCGGAGTTCATCGGTGAGTCCATCAAGGACGACATCCACGAGCAGTACGACGAGCGTGAGAAGCAGCTCGGCTCGGACATCATGCGTGAGCTGGAGCGGCGTGTGGTGCTGTCCGTCCTGGACCGCAAGTGGCGTGAGCACCTCTACGAGATGGACTACCTCCAGGAGGGCATCGGCCTCCGGGCCATGGCGCAGAAGGACC
The DNA here is from genome assembly GCF_042801895.1 of Streptomyces sp. NPDC057543. Taxonomy (NCBI): domain Bacteria; kingdom Bacillati; phylum Actinomycetota; class Actinomycetes; order Kitasatosporales; family Streptomycetaceae; genus Streptomyces; species Streptomyces sp. NPDC057543. Next base: position 18,907 of record NZ_JBHVFF010000082.1, read on the forward strand.
CGCTGGTCGAGTACCAGCGGGAGGGCTTCGACATGTTCAACGCCATGATGGAGGGCATCAAGGAGGAGTCCGTCGGCTACCTGTTCAACCTGGAGGTTCAGGTCGAGCAGCAGGTCGAGGAGGTTCCGGTGCAGGACGAGGCCGAGCGGACCTCGCTCGCCAAGGAGGACCTCGTGCCGGCGGCGCGTCCGGAGATCCGGGCCAAGGGGCTCGATGCTCCGCAGCGTCCGGACCGGCTGCACTTCTCCGCTCCCACGGTGGACGGGGAGGGCGGGATCGTCGAGGGCGACTTCTCCAGCAGTGACGGTGGCGGTGCGTCGGAGTCGGACGGGTTGACCCGGGCGGAGCGGCGCAAGGCACAGAAGAATGGTGGGGGTGGGCGGCGCCGTAAGAAGTAGCGGTGGCGTTGCCGACGTCGGCGTTCTTGCCGTCGGCGTCGGCGTGATTGAGAGTCGGCCGGGGTCGGGCACCTTTTGGGGGTGCTCGGCCCCGGTTGTTTTTGCCGCGGGGCGCGGGGCGCGGGGCGTGGGGCGTGGGGTTGGGCCTGGTCGAGGGCGGGGCGTGGTGCGGGCTTGGTGTGGGTGGGCCGCTGAGCGGGGCTGTCCCCTACCAGCTCCTTCCCGAAACCGGGGCTCCACCCGGACCTCGCTCCTCGAATGCCGGAGGGGCTGGAATCGAGGCGGACGGGGACATTCTGCTGGCAACTGGTGAAGGAGGGACCCGGGGTGGCGGGGCGTTGGCGTCGCGCCACCCCGGAGTGGGCCTCGACCGGGTTGGCCCAGGAGGTGTCGGTCGGGGTGGAGCACAGCTCGACCTCGTGCTTCCTCGTCCAGCGGCGGATCTTGTCGCCGGTTTGGGCTGCCCGGGTCGACTTCAGGGCCGCGAGTGTGTTGGCGGTGCCCTTCCGGCGGTGGTTTGCGTCCCAAGGGCGTCATCGTCCATGGAGTCACGAAGCCCTCGTCGTCATTGCTGAGCGGGCGGGGACGGTCTCCCGCCCGCTGAGGGTCCAGGCAGGCCATGCCGATCACGTTGAACCGGTGGTCGTCGGCCTGCACCAGCTTGGCGATCATCGGCCCGCGGTTCCTGCGCCGGCCGTGCCACCAGCAACGCGGTGATTGCTCCCGGCCCCGCTCCTCCAGTGCCGGTGGGGGGCGAGGAGCAGGGGCCGGAGGGGTTCCGGCAGTGGACCGAGGGCTGTTGCCCCGGTGGTTGTGTCCTTGGGCTTCGGGAGGGCCGTGGAGGGAGCCGTCGGGGTTTATCGGGGCGTCGTCTGCAGGCGTTCGCCGCCCAGTTCTACTGCTGCGCAGCGCCAGCGGAGGTCTGTGCCCTGTTCCAGGCGGAAGGCCATGGCCCGCACCTGTTCGCCCGCCGCGATGCTGGCGCAGGCCTCCACCACTCCCGGGGCCGGCTGGGCGCCGTGGCACATGCGGATCACGGGGCGGGCGCCGCGGGCCCTGAGGGGGGTACGGGGAGCCAGTTCGGCCAGTTGGTCGTAGGCGTCGCCGATGGGTGTGTCCGAGCATCCAGTGCACCGGGCGCTGGCCGCTGAGGACCGCCAGGAGGCGCTCGGCGAACCAGTGGTGTGGGCGGACCCTCCGGGGGGTCCTTGTGCGCTGCGGTGGTACGGCCTCGGGCCTGCGCCCGTCGTGACGTCCGGTGGGCCGGGTCCTGTTCGTGCTCATCACTCATCGCCCCCGCGCTTCAGAGGCCCGGCCGAATACCGGGCAGTAACTTCTGCTGTGGACCTTCTACGGTGGTGGCGGAGGCGGTCGCAAGCGCGGATCGGCGCCGGAGCCGGTCGGGAGGAATCACCTATCCGAGTGATGCGGCGGGTGCTGTGCGGGGCGCGAGGCAGGCGCGTAGAGGGTGAGAGGCAGGCGCTGGGTGGACGGGTCGGCTGTGGTGCACGTAACCCCAAAGGGGGACGTCGCACGTATCCTGAGGGCGATTCCGACTACGAAAGCGGCCAGCCATGCGCGTGTACGTCCCCCTGACGCTCCCCGGTCTCGCAGCGGCGCACCAGGCGGGCGAGATCGGTCCCGGTCCGCTGACCGCCTACGCGGTGACTCCCGGGCTGCGCGAGTGGTACGTCTCCGACGACATCGAGGAGCTGGAGTACGCGGCGCTCAACCGGGCTGCCTCCGCCTCTCTGCGCCTGATCGCCGCAAAGCCCGACGTGGCCCGTCGGCGGGTCGTCGTCGCCGTCGACGTGCCGGACGGTGCGGCCGTGGCCGACCCGGACCGCAGCCTCGACTCGTCGTCGCTCGGCGAGGTGCGGATCTCCTCCCCCGTACCGCTGACCGCGGCCGCCGCCGTGCACGTCGACGCCGACGACGCGGAGAAGGACGTCACGGCCGCCGCGGCCGCGCTGGGCGCCGCGGACCTCGGTGACGACGACGCGCAGTTCACCGTGGACGGCGCCGACGACCACGAACTGCTGTGGTTCGGCATCCAGGAGATTCCGAATCTGATCGGCTGAGGTGGTCCTTCTTGCCGGTGCCGGACGCCGTTGTCGTACCCGGCGGGTACTTTCTTGAGCATGGGGACGCATGGGAAGCACCGCACGCATCTGGTCTGGGACTGGAACGGCACACTGCTCGACGACAACGCCGCGGTCATCGGCGCGACGAACGCCGCATTCGGTGAGGTCGGCCTGGAGCCGATCACGCTGGAGCAGTACCGCGAGATGTACTGCGTCCCCATCCCGCGCTTCTACGAACGGCTGATGGGCCGGCTGCCCACAGAGGCCGAGTGGGAGCGGATGGACGGGATATTCCACCGGTACTACACCGAGCAGCGGGCAGCCTGCGGGCTCACCGAAGGGGCCGAGGAGCTGCTCTCCCAGTGGCAGCTGGACGGCGGCAGCCAGTCCCTGCTGAGCATGTACGGTCACGAGCAGCTGGTCCCCGTGGTGCGGGGGTACGGCATCGAACGGCACTTCCTGCGGATCGACGGGCGCACCGGGCCTTCCGGCGGCAGCAAGGCGCGGCACATGGAGCGCCACATCGCCGCGCTCGACGGGATATCCCCGGAGTACACCGTGATCGTCGGTGATGCCGTGGACGATGCCGTTGCCGCCGCCCACGTCGGCGCGAAGGCCGTGCTCTACACCGGCGGATCGCACAGCAGAGCCAGCCTGGAGGCCGCCGGGGTACCGGTGGTGGACAGCCTGGCCGAGGCCGCGGACCTTGCCGGGCGCATGACTGGATGAGACGGAGAGACGCGGGGAAGGGAAAAGAGGCCGGCTGCGCCGTCAGGTGGTTACCGGGGCCTTGGTGCGGAGCACCTTCAGGAATTCGCGCATCCATGCCGGGTGGTCCGGCCACGCACGGGACGAGATCAGCATGCCGTCGACCACCGCCTCGTGGTCCTCGAAGGTGGCGCCCGCCGTCTGCATGTCGAGCTCCAGCGCCGGGTACGCGGTGACGTGCCGGCCGGCCAGGGCGCCGACCGCCGCCGTCATCAGCGGGCCGTGGCAGATCTGGGCCACCGGCCGGTCCGAGTCGAAGAACGCCTTGAGGATCTTGCGCAGCTCGGCGTCATTGCGCAGATACTCGGGGGCCCGGCCGCCCGGGACGACCAGGGCCACGTAGTCCCCGGCGTCCACCTCGGAGAAGGCCAGGTCGGCGGGCCAGGTGTAGCCGGGCTTCTCGGTGTACGTGTCGAAGCCGGGCTGGAAGTCGTGGACCACGAAGCGGAGCGTCTTGCGGGCGGGGGCCGCGATATGGACGTCGTACCCCTCCTCGCGCAGCCGCTGGTACGGATAGAGGACTTCCAGCGACTCGGCGGCGTCGCCGGTGACGATCAGGATTTTCGGTGCCATGGCGGGGCTCCCACGGTTCGTCGGCCTGTTCCGTCTACCAGAGTGCGGCAAGACGGGCGGCCGCGCTGTCCAGAGTGTCAAATTTCCGACCGTCTTTTGTACACATACGGCTCGTGACGGTTACGGCGGCGGGCGAGATAGCCTGGACCCCGTGATCAGCGCGATACGCCTCGGGGGCAGCGGAGCCCCCGGCCTGCGCCCGGAGTGCCACAGCACCCGGGCCATCACTGATCCTCACAGCCCGGACCGACTGCCAAAAATGGCCAATATGGTCCCGGGCGTCTCTCATAGCGGCATAGCGTCGACTCAGACCGGAAACCCCGTGTCGTGGCGGTACGTCGTCTTTTTCACCTACGTCACGCAACGGCGCGCGACAGGAGCCAGAGGACATGCAGACCAAGCTGGACGAAGCCAAGGCCGAGCTGCTCGCACGGGCCGCCAAGGTAGCTGACAACAGCCCGGGCGGTGGTGTCGGCGGCCCGGGCGGTACCCCCCCGGTACGTGTCGCGGCCACCGGCGGTGCCGGGGCCGTGCAGGAGCGTCCCGGACACGACGTGCTCCTCGCCTACCTCCAGCGCTACTACCTGCACACCGCACCCGAGGACATCGCGGGCCGCGACCCCGTCGACGTCTTCGGTGCCGCCTCCTCCCACTACCGGCTCGCAGAGGTCCGCCCGCAGGGCAAGGCGAACGTCCGGGTGCACACCCCGACCGTCGAGGAGAACGGCTGGACGTGCAGCCACACCGTCGTCGAGGTCGTCACCGACGACATGCCGTTCCTGGTCGACTCCGTCACCAATGAGCTGTCCCGGCAGGGCCGCGGCATCCATGTCGTGATCCACCCGCAGGTCGTCGTACGCCGTGACGTCACCGGCAAGCTCATCGAGGTCCTCGCAGAGGGCAATGGCGTCTCGGCGAGCCCGCAGGCCCGCAAGAACGCCAAGGGCGGCAAGAAGAGCGGCACGGCCGAGCTGCCGCACGACGCGCTCGTCGAGTCCTGGATCCACGTCGAGATCGACCGCGAGACCGACCGCTCCGACCTCCAGCAGATCACCACCGATCTGCTCCGCGTGCTGTCCGACGCCCGCGAGGCCGTCGAGGACTGGGAGAAGATGCGCGACGCCGCGCTGCGCATCGCCGACGACCTGCCCGCCGAGCCGCTCGACGAACTCGCCGACGAAGAGGTGAACGAGGCCAGGGAACTGCTGCGCTGGCTCGCCGCCGACCACTTCACCTTCCTCGGCTACCGCGAGTACGAGCTCAAGGACACCGACGCGCTGGCCGCCGTACCCGGCACCGGCCTCGGCATCCTGCGCTCCGACCCGCACCACAGCGTCGACGAGGCGCACCCCGTCAGCCCGTCCTTCGACCGGCTGCCCGCCGACGCCCGGGCCAAGGCCCGTGAGCACAAGCTCCTCGTCCTCACCAAGGCCAACAGCCGGGCGACCGTCCACCGCCCCAGCTACCTCGACTACGTCGGCGTGAAGAAGTTCGACGCCGACGGCAACGTCGTCGGTGAGCGCCGCTTCCTCGGACTGTTCTCGTCCGCCGCCTACACCGAGTCCGTGCGCCGGGTGCCCGTCATCCGCCGCAAGGTCGCCGAGGTGCTGGAGGGCGCCGGCTTCTCGCCCAACAGCCACGACGGCCGCGACCTGCTGCAGATCCTGGAGACGTACCCGCGCGACGAGCTGTTCCAGGCGCCCGTCGACCAGCTGCGCTCCGTCGTCACCTCCGTGCTGTACCTCCAGGAGCGCCGTCGGCTGCGGCTCTACCTGCGCCAGGACGAGTACGGGCGCTACTACTCCGCGATCGTCTACCTGCCGCGCGACCGCTACACCACCGGTGTCCGGCTGCGCCTGATCGACATCCTCAAGGAGGAACTGGGCGGCACCAGCGTCGACTTCACCGCCTGGAACACCGAGTCGATCCTCTCGCGGCTGCACTTCGTCGTCCGGGTCGCCCCCGGCACCGAGCTGCCCGACCTCACCGACGCCGAGGCCGATCGCATCGAGGCACGGCTCGTCGAGGCCGCCCGTTCCTGGGCCGACGGCTTCCAGGAGGCACTCACCGCCGAGTGCGGCGAGGAGCGCGCCGCCGAGCTGCTGCGCCAGTACGGCCACTCGTTCCCCGAGGGCTACAAGGCCGACCACACGCCGCGCTCCGCCGTGTCCGACATGATCCACCTCGAAGCGCTCAAGATCGACGAGAAGGACTTCTCCCTCAGCCTGTACGAGCCGGTCGGCGCCGGCCCCGGCGAGCGTCGCTTCAAGATCTACCGGACCGGCGAGCAGGTCTCCCTCTCGGCCGTCCTCCCGGCGCTCCAGCGGCTCGGTGTCGAGGTCGTCGACGAGCGTCCGTACGAGCTGCGCTGCACGGACCGTACGCACGCCTGGATCTACGACTTCGGCCTGCGGATGCCGCAGACCAACGGCACTGGTGCCTACCTCGCCGATGACGCCCGCGACCGCTTCCAGGACGCCTTCGCGGCCGTGTGGACCGGTTCCGCCGAGAACGACGGCTTCAACTCCCTCGTGCTGGGCGCCGGTCTGAACTGGCGGCAGGCGATGGTGCTGCGCGCCTACGCGAAGTACCTGCGGCAGGCCGGTTCGACCTTCAGCCAGGACTACATGGAGAGCACTCTCCGTAACAACGTCCACACCACCCGGCTGCTGGTCTCGCTCTTCGAGGCGCGGATGTCCCCGGAGCGGCAGAGCGCCGGCACCGAGCTGACCGACGGTCTCCTCGAAGAGCTGGACGGGGCCCTGGACCAGGTGGCCTCGCTCGACGAGGACCGGATCCTGCGGTCCTTCCTCACTGTCATCAAGGCCACCCTGCGCACCAACTTCTTCCAGACGGCGGACGACGGCAAGCCGCACGGTTACGTCTCGATGAAGTTCGACCCGCAGTCCATCCCGGATCTCCCGGCGCCCCGCCCGGCGTTCGAGATCTGGGTGTACTCGCCGCGCGTGGAGGGCGTGCACCTGCGCTTCGGCAAGGTCGCCCGAGGCGGTCTGCGCTGGTCGGACCGGCGGGAGGACTTCCGTACGGAGATCCTCGGCCTGGTCAAGGCGCAGATGGTGAAGAACACCGTCATCGTGCCGGTCGGCGCCAAGGGCGGCTTCGTCGCCAAGCAGCTCCCGGACCCGGCCGTCGACCGTGACGCCTGGATGGCCGAGGGCATCGCCTCCTACCGCACCTTCATCTCGGCGCTGCTCGACATCACGGACAACATGGTGGCCGGCGAGGTCGTGCCGCCCAAGGACGTCGTCCGGCACGACGAGGACGACACCTACCTGGTCGTCGCCGCGGACAAGGGCACCGCGAAGTTCTCCGACATCGCCAACGAGGTCGCCGTCTCGTACGGCTTCTGGCTCGGCGACGCGTTCGCCTCCGGCGGCTCCGCCGGATACGACCACAAGGGCATGGGCATCACCGCCCGCGGCGCCTGGGAATCCGTCAAGCGGCACTTCCGCGAGCTCGGCCACGACACCCAGACCGAGGACTTCACCGTCGTCGGCGTCGGTGACATGTCGGGTGACGTGTTCGGCAACGGCATGCTGCTCTCCGAGCACATCCGGCTCGTCGCCGCCTTCGATCACCGGCACATCTTCATCGACCCCACCCCGGACGCCGCCACCTCGTACGCCGAGCGGCGCCGCCTCTTCGACCTGCCGCGCAGCTCCTGGGCCGACTACAACAAGGACCTGCTCTCCGCGGGCGGCGGAGTCCACCCGCGCAGCGCCAAGTCCATCCCGGTCAACGCGCACATCCGCGAGGCGCTCGGCATCGAGTCGCGGGTCACGAAGATGACGCCCGCCGAGCTGATGCAGGCCATCCTCAAGGCCCGCGTCGACCTGCTGTGGAACGGCGGCATCGGTACGTACATCAAGTCCTCCGCCGAGTCGAACGCGGACGTCGGCGACAAGGCCAACGACGCGATCCGCGTCAACGGCCAGGACCTGCGGGCCAAGGTCGTCGGCGAGGGCGGCAACCTCGGTGCCACCCAGCTCGGCCGGATCGAGTTCGCCCGCACCGGCGGCAGGATCAACACCGACGCGATCGACAACAGCGCCGGTGTGGACACCTCCGACCACGAGGTGAACATCAAGATCCTGCTCAACGGCCTGGTCAGGGACGGCGACATGACCGTCAAGCAGCGCAACAAGCTGCTCGCCGAGATGACCGACGAGATCGGCCGTCTGGTGCTGCGCAACAACTACGCGCAGAACGTCGCACTCGCCAACGCCACCGCCCAGGCGCCCTCCCTGCTCCACGCCCACCAGCGCTTCATGCGCCGGTTGGGCCGCGACGGGGACCTCGACCGCGCGCTGGAGTTCCTGCCCACCGACCGGCAGATCCGCGAACTGCTCAACGGCGGCAAGGGGCTCAGCCAGCCCGAGCTGGCCGTGCTGATGGCGTACACGAAGATCACGGCGGCCCGGGAGTTGATCCGGACCAGCCTGCCGGACGACCCGCACCTGCAGAAGCTGCTGCACGCCTACTTCCCGCAGCAGCTGCGGGCGCAGTTCCCCGAGGCGGTCGACGGGCACGCGCTGCGTCGCGAGATCATCACCACGGTCCTGGTCAACGACACCGTGAACAGCGGTGGTTCGACCTTCCTGCACCGGCTGCGGGAAGAGACCGGAGCCTCGATCGAGGAGATCGTGCGGGCACAGTTCGCGGCCCGCGAGATCTTCGGCCTCGGCCAGGTGTGGGACGCCGTCGAGGCGCTCGACAACGAGGTCGCCGCCGATGTGCAGACCCGGATCCGGCTGCACTCGCGCCGGCTCGTCGAGCGCGGTTCGCGCTGGCTGCTCGGCAACCGGCCGCAGCCGTTGGAGATCGCCGGGACGATCGACTTCTTCAAGGCGGGCGTCGAGCAGGTCTGGGCCGAGCTGCCCAAGATGCTGATGGGCGCCGACCTGGACTGGTACCAGTCGATCCTGGACGAGCTCACCGAGGCGGGTGTCCCGGGCGAACTGGCCCAGCGGGTCGCCGGATTCTCCTCCGCCTTCCCGACGCTGGACATCGTGGCGATCGCGGACCGCACCGGCAAGGACCCGCTCTCCGTCGCCGAGGTGTACTACGACCTCGCGGACCGGCTGTCCATCACCCAGCTGATGGACCGGATCATCGAGCTGCCGCGGGCCGACCGCTGGCAGTCCATGGCCCGGGCGTCCATCCGCGAGGACCTGTACTCCGCGCACGCCGCGCTCACCGCGGATGTGCTGTCCGTGGGCAACGGGACCTCGACGCCGGAGGAGCGGTTCACGGCGTGGGAGGAGAAGAACGCGGCGATCCTCACGCGGTCGCGCTCCACCCTTGAGGAGATCCAGGGATCGGACTCGTTCGACCTGGCGAACCTGTCGGTGGCCATGCGGACGATGCGGACGTTGCTCCGTACGCACGCGTAGCGAGTGGTGGGGCGGGGCGGTCGCCGGGGG
>NZ_JBHVFF010000083.1:0-27934 GCF_042801895.1 Streptomyces sp. NPDC057543
GCCGCACACCGACCCGGCAGGGACGGGCCCGCGCCGACCGGGGCGACGCGGCCCCGGCCCGCCGCCGGGAGCCGGGGCGCGGGCGAGTGAGTGAAGTCACGTCGGGGCCCGACCTGCCGACGGCCTCGACCGGGCCCCGACGGCGACCGGTCGCCGCACCCCGTCCGCCCACCTGATCCGCAACATTCCGGGTATCCCTCCGGGATGACCCCGGGATCAGACGCCCGATCTCCACCCAGGGGAGTACATCGACTACCCACGGCTCATCCTCCGGGAGGCCCGGCATTCGGTACGCGGGCATGACGTCGTACGCCCTCCGCTTCCCTAATGTTGAGATCAAGCGGCGGGCGCAGCACTCGTCCCCCGAGGTCACACGCCCGCCGCTCCACATCCGGTCAGGAGAGGAACCATGGCGGACACGGCAACGCGGACCATGATCCGCACGCGAGGACGCAGGGCCCGTGCCGCGTTCGGCAGCCGCCCGTCGTCCGGCACGCGCCACCCACTGGTGGCGACGGCGATGGTTCTTCCCCTGGCGGCCCTGCTCGTGGTCGTCTTCGGCGGCTGGGACGCAGTGGTCACACAGGCGTCGTCCGTGGGCGTGATGCTGGGGCGCTGAGCGGCGCCCCGGGTCCGGAAGAGCGGTCCGGACCGGGACATCCGGCCAACAACCCCGTGGGGACGGGGGTGCGGCGGACGGCAGCGTTTGTCCGGTCAGCTGGGGAGCTGACCGGACATCGCGCTGTCCGGGACCTTGCGGCCCCGGTGCACGACAGCGAGCGGGCTCCCGACGCCCCGTGACTCCGCCTCCGGCGTTGTCGTCGGTCGACGCCCCCCCACGTTCGAATCTGCTCGCGCGGGAGGGGCCCCTCTCGCGTCGCCTCCCTCCTCCGCCTTGGATCCGAAGCCGCATGACGCCGCTCGCTGATCCGCTCCCCATCGCGCACCAGGTCGATACCGCCGCACGCGCGTACGCTCATCGACGGGCCCGGCGCGGACCGGCCCGCCCGCACCTGTCCGCCACCGGGGGAGACCGTGACCACCGCAGTCGTACGCGCGCTGGGCGCCCTCGCCCACCGGGCCGCCCACACCGGACCCCCGGCCGACTGCGTCTGCCCGCCACCGGCCGTGCTCGCGGACCGGGCGGACGGCACGGTGGTCCGCAGCGGTCCCGTCGTCGCCAAGGCCCACGCCCCCGGCACGGATGCCCCTGGCCTGCTGACGCGCCTGACCCTCGCGAACGACCCCCGCCTGACCGGAATCCTGCTCGCTCCCCTCTGGCCCCGGCCCGCCACCCCGCTCCACGGCCGGCCCGTCACCCTGTGGCCCCACGGCCGGCCCGTCGATCCCGACGACCCCGACGCAGCCCCCTGGGAAGAGGCCGCCGTCCTGCTGGCCGGGCTGCACCGGACCCCGCCCACCGTCCCGCTCCCGCCCATGCGTGGCCCCGCCAAGGCCGCGCTCGCCGTTGCCCGGATGCGCGCCGCCCGGCCCGGCGAACCGGCCACCGTCCCCGTACTCGAAGCCTGGCGCCGCCTGCCGGCCTGGGCCCGCGACGAAGCCGCCGCGCCCCCGCACCGCGCCGGCTTCCTCTGCCACGGCGATCTGCACCTCGGCCAACTCGTCCGCCACCCCGCGCCGCACGGCCCCTGGCTGCTCATCGACATCGACGACACGGGCCTCGGCGACCCGGCCTGGGACCTCGCCCGCCCCGCCGCCTGGTACGCGGCCGGGCTGCTGCCCCCCGATGTCTGGCTCCGCTTCCTGGACGCCTACCGGGCGGCGGGCGGACCCGCCGTACGGGCCGCGGGCGACCCCTGGCCCGAACTGGACGTCCCGGCCCGCGCCCTGACCGTGCAGACCGCGGCGCTCGCACTCGCCAAGTCCGCGTCGGAGGGCCGGAGTCCGGATGAAGTGGAGCAGACGATGATCGATGCCTGTGCCCGAATTGCCTCTCTCCAAACCGAGTTGACCGCCGACCACTCGTCGTAGGCTGAACCGACCGTCGCCGGGCACGCATTCCGGGGACGGCGACCCGACGGCGAGGAGTGAGCCGAACCATGCAGTGTCCCAAGTGCCACGCACAGATGCAGACGTACAACCGCAATGGCATACAGATCGAGCAGTGCAGCGGCTGCCGGGGGATCTTCCTCGATTACGGCGAGCTGGAGACCCTGACCCGCATCGAGGCGCAGTGGACACAACAGGCCCCGCCCGCACCGCCCGCCCCGCAGGCCTACCCGGCCGCCCCGGCGCCCGCCTGGGGCGCCCCCCAGTACCACGACGGCCACCACGGCGGTCACTACCGGCACAAGAGCTTCGGCCGCATGCTCTTCTCGTCCTGAGCGAACGCACGGCGGGCCCGGGCGGAAGACGTCCGGGCCTGCCGCTGCACGCACCACTGCTCACCGAGGAGACGACAAAGCCCCGGTCACCGAAGCGACCGGGGCTTGTACTGCGTGCGCGATACTGGGATTGAACCAGTGACCTCTTCCGTGTCAGGGAAGCGCTCTCCCGCTGAGCTAATCGCGCAGGGTGAACCTGCGTGTACTGCGTGCGCGATACTGGGATTGAACCAGTGACCTCTTCCGTGTCAGGGAAGCGCTCTCCCGCTGAGCTAATCGCGCGGGGATCCTTGCGGACCGGTGGACGATACTGGGATTGAACCAGTGACCTCTTCCGTGTCAGGGAAGCGCTCTCCCGCTGAGCTAATCGTCCTTGGAGGTGGAGACGGGATTTGAACCCGTGTAGACGGCTTTGCAGGCCGTTGCCTCGCCTCTCGGCCACTCCACCAGGAGTGGGGGTTCGGGAAGATCCCCCACTTTCTGCGAGCGGACGACCAGGTTCGAACTGGCGACCTCAACCTTGGCAAGGTTGCGCTCTACCAACTGAGCTACGTCCGCTTGTCTTTTCCGGCCCGCTTGCGCGTCCCGGCGACGTGTTGAACTCTAGCGGATTCCCGGGCCAGTACAAAAACGCGTTTGTGCAGCGTGCTGAGGTGCGTTCGCCCCGACGCAGGTCATCGTGCGCCGTCCTAGACTCAACGGCGTGCACGACCTTGTCCCGATGGCCCGCTTCGGCGGCCTCGTCGCGTCCGATCTGCAGGACGTGACCAGTGATCCCACCGCCCTCGACTCGGCCGGCTTCTGGGCCGTGTCCGCCGATTTCGAGGGCCGTCTCGTCTGCGCCCGCTTCGCCTCCGTACGTACGGAGGCAGTGGCCGCCCCGGTGCGTGGGGGCTGGCGCGGGCCCGCGACCGGTGACTGGAACTCGTCCCTGGACCGTGCCGCGTACACCGCTGGTGTACGACGGATCCGCGAGTACATCGCGGCCGGCGAGGTCTACCAGGCCAACCTCTGCCGGGTGATGAGCGCTCCACTGCCCGACCCGGCCGCCTCGGACGTGGACGCGCTCACCGCGTTGCTCGCGCGCGGCAATCCCGCCCCTTACGCAGGAACGATCCGGCTGCCGGCGCACGGTGTGGAGATCGCCACCGCGTCCCCGGAACTCTTCCTCGAGCGGGACGGCCGGACCATCGAGTCCGGACCGATCAAGGGCACCGGACGGACCGAGGGCGATCTGCTGGAGAAGGACCACGCCGAGAACGTGATGATCGTCGACCTGGTCCGCAACGACCTCGGGCGGGTCTGCGCCACCGGATCGGTCACGGTCCCCGACCTCTGTGTGGTGGAGAAGCACCCCGGGCTCGTCCACCTCGTCTCCACCGTGCGCGGGGAGCTCGCCGAGGGGGCCGGCTGGCCCGAACTCCTCGACGCCGCGTTTCCCCCCGGCTCCGTCACCGGAGCACCCAAGTCCAGCGCTCTCAGGATCATCGAGGAACTGGAGACGGCACCGCGCGGGCCCTACTGCGGCGGCATCGGCTGGGTCGACGCCGACCGCCGCACCGCCTCCCTTGCCGTCGGCATACGTACGTTCTGGATCGATCGGACCGCAGCCGCCCCGGTCCTCCGCTTCGGTACCGGGGCCGGCATCACCTGGGGCTCCGACCCGGAGCGCGAATGGGACGAGACCGAACTGAAGGCCTCCCGGCTGCTCGCTGTAGCGTCGGGCGCTCACGAAGCGACTGGAAGGACCGCGTGATGAGGATTTGGGTCAACGGCGAACTGCGGGACGCCGACGACGCCCGGGTGTCCGTACTCGACCACGGACTCACTGTGGGGGACGGCATCTTCGAGACGGTCAAGACCGTCGACGGCAGGCCCTTCGCTCTCACCCGTCACCTCGACCGGCTGACCCGCTCGGCCTGCGGCCTCGGTCTTCCCGCGCCCGACCTCGACGAGGTGCGCCGCGCCTGCGCCGCCGTCATCGACGCCAACCCGATGGCGCTCGGCCGGCTGCGCATCACCTACACGGGAGGGCTCTCCCCACTCGGCTCCGACCGCGGCGACGCCGGTCCCGGCCTCGTCGTCGCCCTCGGGGAGGCGCGCCGCCGCCCGGACACGACCGCCGTGATCACCGTCCCCTGGACGCGCAACGAACGCGGTGCGCTCGCCGGGCTGAAGACCACCTCGTACGCCGAGAACGTCGTCGCCCTCGCCCGTGCCCATGAGCACGGTGCGTCCGAGGCGCTCTTCGCCAACACGGTCGGACAGCTCTGCGAAGGCACCGGGTCCAATGTCTTCGTCGTGCTCGACGGGCAGGTGCACACCCCGCCGGTCGCCTCCGGCTGCCTCGCCGGGATCACCCGCGCACTGGCCGTGGAGTGGACGGGGGCCGAGGAGACCGACCTGCCGTTCGACGTCCTGGAACGGGCCGAGGAGATCTTCCTGACCTCCACGCTGCGTGATGTGCAGGCCGTCCACCGGGTGGACGACCGGGAGCTGCCCGGCGGGCCCGGACCGGTGACCGCCAAGGCCATGAGGATCTTCGACGAGCAGGCCGGGAACGACCTCGACCCGTAGAACCGCACCTCGACTCCGTAAAACCGGGTGACGGGCCGGGGCTCAGCGGATAGAACAACTCCGATGACTACGACGCTCCGGCCGACCGGGCCGATCCAGCAAGGCGCCGACGGCGCGAAGAGCCGCGCGTACGACCTGTGCGACAACGGGCGGCCCGTCGGCGCCGTCGAGATCGGCACGGATCCGCAGTTCGGTGCCTCGGTCGGCGTGCTGCGTTCCCTGAGCGTCGACGAATCCCGCCGCAGGCGCGGCCGCGGCACCATCGCGGCGCTGGCGGCCGAAGAGGTGCTGCGCGGCTGGGGCTGCACCCAGGTGCACCTGGCGGCACCCGAGGACAACGAGGGAGCGCAGGGCCTGGCGGCCGCGCTCGGTTACACCGAACGCGGCCGGAACATGGTCAAGGAACTCGACCCTACGGCTCCGGCGTTGCCGGACGGTGTCGTCGCCCGGCAGATGAGTGCCGAGGAGTTCGCGCGCTGGCAGCGCACCAGCGTCGACATGTACGCGCAGTCCTGGGTGAACCAGGGCGTCCCGGCCGAGCAGGCCATGGAGAAGTCCCGCGCCGACCATGCCCGAAACCTGCCGGACGGCATCGACACCGTGGGCATGCATTTCCACGTCCTCGTGAACGAGGACGCGGTCGTCGGCCATGTGTGGGTGTCGGTGAGCGAAGAAAGCCCGGGTGAAAAGGCCGGATACGTCTTCGATGTCGAAGTGGACGAGGAGTACCGGGGCCGAGGCTACGGACGTGCCCTGATGTGGCAGGCGGAGCACATCACCCTGGACGCGGGCGCCCACCGCCTCGGGCTGCATGTCTTCGCCGGCAACACACCGGCCCAGCGGCTGTACGAGTCGCTCGGCTACCGGACGACTCAGTACAACCTGGCCAAGACGCTCTGACCCTCCGTCGGCTCAGTCCTGCTCCGCGAGCAGCCGGTCGGCGATCTCCTCGATGCGTTCGCGCAGCCCGTCCTGGCTCTTGCCGCCGTCCAGCCGCTCGTCGCCGATCACATATGTCGGCGTGCCGGTGACCCCGATCGCCTTGCCCTCGGCCTGGTCGGCGTCGACGATCAGCATGTGGCGGCCGTCGATCAGGGCGGTGTCCATCTCCTCGGCGTCCAGGCCGATTTCCCGCGCCACCTCGATCAGCAGCGGCTCGCCGGTGCGGCCGAGGTCGGCGGTGCGGGCGAGAACCGCCTCGATGTACGGCCAGCCCTTGCCCTGGGCCGTCGCCTCCTCGGCGGCCTGCGCGGCGGCGTGGGCGTGCTTGTGCTTCTCCAGCGGGAAGTGCCGCAGCCGCACCTCCAGCCGGTCGCCGTACTTGGCCCGTAGGGCGTGCACATCGGTGAGGGCCTGGTGACAGTCGGGGCACTGGAGCTCGCACCAGAGGTCGAGGACAACCGGCGCTGCGGCGGTGGATTCGCTCATGCGGCCAGTCTCCCAGGGCGCGTGTGAGCGTCCCAATCCGCATCCGTCTCCGCAATGCGATCCCCATCCGGTCCGCTCCGGCTTCGCGCGGCCGGAGTGCTTCCGAATCGGCACCTGGGGAGGATCCCGGCCCTGAAATGTCCCTGATGTGGTCCCGGATCGTGGCCGCCCGGGCGGTGGGCGGTGCAGGATGGAAGAGACGTTTCCCCTTGTGCCTGGAGGCCCTGATGCTTGCCGAGACCATTTGCTCCGCGGTGTCCGCGGCGGGCCTGGGCATTGCCGCCGTCACCGCGTACCGGAAGCGCTTCCTCGCCGCGGCCCGGATCGCCGCCTACTCCCTGGTCCCGATCGGGCTGGTGCTGACCGGGATTGTGGACTGGGTCGCCGGAATCGCCTTCAAGCCGAGCGTCTGGCTCGGCTTCGGGCTGCTCGCCGTGGCCTGGCTGCTGTTCCTGACCACGCGCGGGATCGAGCGCCGAGGCGTCGGCACCCGTAAGGAACGCAAGGCCGCCGCACGGGCGGCGCAGGGCGGGGCCGTCGCTCCGGCAGCCTCGGCGCCCTCCCTCGGCTCCGGGCTTCCGGCGACCCGGGCGCAGGTGGTCCCGAAGACGAAAACGGAGCAGTCCGCGTCGTCGGGCGAGGACTTCAGCGACATCGAGGCCATCTTGAAGAAGCACGGCATCTGACCCGCACGCGCACCACCGTGGCGGGGCGTGGGGATGATGAGCGACTGAATCGATTCATTCGCTTCTCTGCACTTGACGCTGGTAGTCGATGAGGCTAGCGTCGTGGTCGAATTGAAACAATTCATTCGGTCCGGGGGGTGCTGCCGGGAGTCGGCCCCCGCGAGGGCGTCCGTACGACGGGGCGACGCCGTGGACCGGTACGGCCGAGGGCATCAGTGGGGCAGGGCAAGTGGCGCGTGCGGCAGGAATCAAGGATGTGGCCCGGCAGGCCGGAGTCTCCGTGGGCACCGTGTCCAATGTGATCAACCGGCCCGAGGCGGTGCTGCCGGAGACCCGTACCCGGGTGCTGGCCGCCATCGAGGAGCTCGGGTACGTGCGCAGCGAGTCGGCCCGCCAGCTCAGGGCCGGCCGCAGCCGGATCATGGCACTGCTCGTCCTGGACATGGGCAACCCGTTCTTCGTCGATGTGGCCCGCGGTGCCGAGCGCGCTGCCCGTGCGGCCGGCCTCGGTGTCATGGTCTGCAACAGCGGCCAGAGCCCGACGGAGGAGGCCGAGTACCTCGGGCTCTTCGCCGAGCAGCGGGTGTGCGGCGTCCTGGTCACCCCGGCCGACGCGACCGGCCGCAACCTGGAGGCGTTCCGCCGTCACCGGATCCCCTTCGTGCTGGTGGACCGCGTGGCGTCCGGCACGGGGACCTGCGCGGTCTCCGTCGACGACGTCCGCGGTGGCGCGCTCGCCGCCGGTCACCTGGTCTCGGCCGGGCACCGCTCGGTGGCGTACGTCAGCGGCCCCGGTGACCTCCACCAGATCAGGGACCGGCGCGAGGGCGCCCTGTCGGCCCTCGCCGACGCCGGACTGCCGCCCGAGGCGCTCGTCGAGATCCCCTCCGACCGCCTGGACGTGGCGGCGGGGCGCGATGCGGGGGCCCGGCTGCTCGGCCTCGTGCCCCGGCCGACCGCGGTGTTCTGCGCCAACGACCTGCTCGCCCTGGGTGTGCTGCAGTCGCTGTACGCGGCGGGCGTGCGGGTGCCGCACGACATCGCCATCGTCGGCTACGACGACATCGAGTTCGCGGCGGCCGCGGCCGTACCGCTGACCTCGGTCCGTCAGCCCGCCGTCGTGATGGGCAGGATGGCCGCGGAGCTCCTGCTGGAGGAGGCGGACGATGAGGCCGGTACCCACGAGCACCGCAGTGTGGTGCTCCAGCCCGAGCTCGTGGTGCGCGCCTCCAGTGCGACACCACGCTGAGACCGCCTTCTGCCACCTCTCCGCGATTCCCGCCCACAGCTCCCGGCCCAACCCGGTGCCCGGCGCCCGGAGTCAGGTGGAAGGCTGTGATTCCGGGGCGTTCCCGCGAAGTGCAGGACGCCTGCTGTGCCCCTTGCCCGAGGGGCTCGAATTCGGTGAGCCTGTCATGGTGTTGTGCTCCGCCGACGTCAACGACGAGTGGTTCAGGGGCCGTCGTACCGAAAGTCTGGCGGGCGACCGGACATCGGAGCGAATCGCGCTTCACCCCGGGGTGGGTGAACTCCCGGCGTGAAAAGGCGTGTTGATCGCCAAGGGGCCCCGGTCTGCGTCATGATCGTCTCGAGATGGTCGACACCTCCCCGGGCGATGCCCCCGCACCCGCTGACGAAGAGCCGCGTGGCTGCCTCTTCGCGCTTTCCCAGCCCCCTTTGATGATCTTCCTCGCGGTGATCGGCAGTCTGCTGCTGATGGCCGCGGTGCATGATCTCTTCATGCTGTGAACGGTCAGCCGGCCGCTTCCTTACGGCGTGCCCGGTACGCGGCCACATGCAGACGGTTACCGCAGGTGCGGCTTGAGCAGTAGCGCCGGGAGCGGTTACGGGAGAGGTCGACGAAGGCGTGCCGGCAGTCCGGCGCCTCGCAGCGGCGCAGCCGTTCCTGCTCGCCCGCCACGACGATGAACGCCAGGGCCATGCCGCAGTCGGCCGCGAGGTGGTCGGCGACCGAGGCGTCCGGTGCGAAGTAGTGCACATGCCAGTCGTAGCCGTCGTGGTTGCTGAGCTGCGGTGTGGTGCCTGCGGCGGCGACGAGGGCGTTGACCAGCGAGGCGGCGGTCCGGGCGTCGTCCGTCGCGAAGATCTCGGCGAAGCGCGTCCGTACGTCCCGTACGTCCCGCAGGTCCTTCTCGTGGAGCTCGCCCACGCCGCTGATGCGATGACGGCGCGCGAAGTCGTACAGCGCTTCGATGCCGGCGAGACCGTCGACCGGCCCGCTCTCCGGCGCCGTGTTCAGCAGGTCGACCACCATGTCGAGGGCGATCTGGGTGTCGTGGGGGATCAGCACGCTTTCGCTCCCTGGCCTCCAGCGGGCGGGTGCCCGCCGATGCCGGCTGACTCTACTGGCTCGGTGCCACCGCACAGAGGTCCGAGAGGGCCCGTACGGGGCGCGAGGAGCCCGTACCGGCACCTGTTGGGTATCCCATGGCCGGTGGCCGCCCGTCCGGGCCGTGGTGGGCGGCTGGGGCCTGCGGGGCGCGTGTCGGTGCGCGGAGCGTGGTCGCACGGGTGGGCGGGAACGCGCACCGACGCCGTCGCCACGGTGGATTCCGTGATGACGGCGTCGGTGTCAGCCCTATGTGGTTGTCCGCGCGGCGCCGTCTCCCCGAGTCGGACGGCGCCGTGCAGCTCTCGGCCTGGCTCAGCTCTCGGCCAGGATGTGTGAGAGCTCCGTGTCGAGATCGAAGTGACGATGCTCGGTGCCTGGCGGAACCGCGGCGTCGGTCCTTTTCAGGAACGACTCCAGGGCCCTCGCCGGGGCTTCGAGAAGGGCTTCGCCCTCTGGGGAGCTCAGTGCGATGCAGACGACGCCCTGGCCGTGACTACGTGATGGCCAGACGCGGACGTCTCCGGTGCCGGTGGGCCGATGCAGCCCCTCGGCAAGGAGGTCGCGGGCGAAAACCCACTCGACCGTTTCCTCCGCTCCGGTATGGAAGGTGGCGTGCACGGCATAAGGATCGGCCGTGTCATACCGCAGGCCCGCGGGTACAGGCAGTGAGGACTCGCTCGACACAACGAGGCGCAGGTGCAGCTCGCAGCTGACCGTGGTGTTCATAAGCGCCAGGGCCTTTCGCTCAGTGTGCGCTCGGGGATTCGCACGTCGGCGAAATCGACATGCCACCTACGGTGGCGTTGTAAACCCCTCTGACCTTTTTGTGGCCCTTCAGGTAGCTCGTACAGCGGTGTGTAACTTTGGGTTATGCGGCCATTCCGGTGATGGAGGGCGTTCCGGTAGGTTGGCCCCCATGAACGCGGAGAGTGACGAGCGGGACGGGGGCGCCGGACCGGCGAAACCGTCGTCCGCCACGGGGGATGTGACGGGAGAGGCCACGGAGGGTGTGACGAAGGAGGACCGGGAGCTCGGTTCCCGGGCGCCCGGGTTCATCAAGGCGTCACGGGCGCTGCATCTGAGCTGGCAGGTCGGCGTCTTCTTGGTCGGCCTCGCGGTTGTCGTCGCGGGGATCATCATGCTGCCGCTGCCCGGGCCCGGCTGGCTGGTGATCTTCGGCGGCATGGCGATCTGGGCCACCGAGTTCGTCTGGGCGCAGCTGGTGCTGCGCTGGACGCGACGCAAGGTCACCGAGGCCGCCCAGCGGGCGCTCGATCCCAAGGTCCGGCGGCGCAACATCATCCTCACCGTGACCGGTCTGGTGATCATCGCGGTGCTCGTGGGGATCTACGTCTGGAAGTTCGGCGTGACCATGCCGTGGAAGATCCACGAGTGACCGGGGGATGGTCATGGGGTGCCGCTGACATGCGGTAATGTTTGGCCTGCGCCCGGGCGATTAGCTCAGTGGGAGAGCGCTTCGTTCACACCGAAGAGGTCACTGGTTCGAACCCAGTATCGCCCACCCGGACAGAGTGCCCGTGAGACTGCAGAGTCTCACGGGCACTCTGCGTTTCCCGCGCCGTCCAGGCCGCGCGCCCTCGTCGCAGACCGCAGACCGCAGACCGCAGACCGGCCCGAGCCCCCGAGGGCGACCCGGACCGGCCGTGCGGCACACCGGTCAACGCATCCGGCCCAGGGTGTCCTTCAGGCGCCGCGCATCGCGCAGCCGCTGCTCGTACGTCGCCCCGACCACCAGCAGCAGCACCCCGGCGAACGCGGGCGGCAGCCAGCGCGGCAGCGCGCCGACGACCTGGACCACGTACGGCGCGAGTTCGTGCACGGCGTCCAGCGCCAGCACCGCACCACCGAGCAGCAGCAGAGCCTGCAGCCGCAGCCGCGCGCCCGCCAGGGTGATCACCAGCGCCGCTGCACCGAGCAGCAGCGGCCGCACCCAGTACGGATCGGCCCAGGCCGCGAAGAGACTCGGCAGCAGAGTCGCTGCGAGACCCGCCCCGTACGCCGTCCACGACGACGCCTCGGGATCACGGTGCCGGCGCAGCACACCGACCGCCAGGGCGGGCACCGTCACCGGCAGGGTGTACGCCTCCGGGGCCGACACCCCCGAAGCCGACAACCGCAGCCAGGCCGCCAGGACGAACAGCGCCGTCGCCAGATACCCGGCCACCGGCCGGCGCTCGGCCCGTACGGCCGTGCCCGCCGCCAGCACCCCGCACAGGGACAGCACCAACGCCAGGAACGGCCGGTCCGGCACCGCCATGCCCACCGCCACGACACCCGCCACGGCCCCGGTCAGCTCGACCGGCAGAGCCGACGGGCGGCCCCGCAGCCGCGCCCCGAGCAACACCGTCACCAGGGTGACCACCAGCATGACCGGCGCCGCCCGATACCCGGCGAGCCCCCACGACGCCCCCACCGCACGGGCCAGCACCATCCCGCACACCACCGCACCGCACGCCGGTACTGCCTGCGCCATCCGCAACACCCCTGCCGCACGCGCCGCCTGAGCGGCCGGCAGCCGCGGCAAGGCTCGGGCCGCCGGGACCCCGGCACCGCCGAGTACCACCGCAGCCGCCCCGAACACCACCAGCAACACCGTGAACACCGCGTACGTGGCGGTCTCCGTGGCGAGCGACAGCATTCCCACGCTCACCGCACCCAGCAGACCGCACACCAGCGCGGTCTGCCCCACCCCGTTCGACCCCCGGCGCAATTCCCGTACCGCCACCGCGAACACCCCGACGACCAGCACCGCCTGCACCGACACCGCAGCCGCGTACGACAGTCCCAGCACCGCGGGCAACGCGGTGAACCCCGCCCAGCCGAGCGCCACCGCATCGGCCCCCGCCGCACCCCGCCACGCCGTCCTCGGCGCAACGACCGGCCCGGCCACCCGCAGCCACGACGCCCACGACCGGTACGCCGCCCCCGACAGAGCGGCCACCGCCAACAGCACCACCGGGGCCGAAGCCATCGCGGACCACGCCATGGCCTCGGTGCCCGACGCGCCCCGTACCCCGCCCTCCGGCACCCCCGCCCACACCCGGGCCGCCTGCGACACCGTGCCCGCCAGCGACAGACCGACCGGCGGCACCGCTGCCAGCACCGAACCCGCGGTCACCGCCGACGAGGCCCACAGCAGGCCCTTCCCGATCGGGCGCGGCAGCGGAACGCGCACCGCCGCCAACAGCACCACACCGCACAGCAGGTACAGCGGCACCGACCAGCCCCAGGCCACCCCGGCACCCGGCACACCGCCCACCGCGGCCACCCCGCTGAGCCCGGCCACCGCTCCAGCGGCCACCGCGAGCCCCGCCGGCGCCCGCCACGCCCCGGCCACCGCGACCGCCGCGCCCGCGAGCAACAGCAGACCCGGCGCCACCGCGCCCGACACCGAATCGGCGGACACCGACTGCCCCAGGCCCACCAGCAGGCCCGGCAGACCCGTTGCCCAGCAGCAGACGCAGGCCGTCACCCGTACCGCAACTCCCTTGCCCCACACCGCGATCGCACAGTCCAGTGCCGCCGTCGCCAGCAACGCCCAGCCGAACACCGTGGCCCCCGCACCCGCCGACCACGCCCACAGCAACAGCGGCAGTTGCGCGGTCACCACGGCCAGGGGCAGCGGCAGCCGAAGCCGGCCGAGCAGCAGCCCGTACGCGCCCCAGAGCACCGCCAGCACCGCCGAGGCGACCGCGGCGAAACCGGGACCGCCGGCCTCCGGCACCGCCACCCCGTGCAGCGCGTACGCGTCCAGGACCATCAGCACCGACGCCAGAGCGGCGAGCGATTCGGCCGTCGAGGGCAGCCCGCGTCGCAGCAGCACGGCGGGAGCACAGAGCGCCGCGACCGTCACCGCCGTCAGCACCGCCGAGCGGCCACCGATGCCCATCTGGCCCCAGCTGACCAGGGTGAACGCGATCGCGGCAATCGCGAGCAGCAGACCGCCCAGGGTGAGCAGCACGTTCTGCGCGCTGCGCGGCCCGGCCGGCGCGGCGGGAGAGCCGAAGGGAGCCGCGAACGGGACCGACGACCGGACCGGCGCAGGTGGCCCGGACGGAGCGGTGAACGGCGGCACGGCGGGGCGCACGGCGGGCTGCGCCAGCACACTCACGAGCCAGGCGCGACGAACCAGCAACTGGGACCGGCGGGCATCCAGCCGGGCCAGCTCGTGATCGAGGAGCGCCAATTCCTCGGCGGGCGGCGGCACATGTTCCATGAACGGGAGTGTGGCGCGAGCCACGGGACCGGACATGGGCTCGGATACTCAGTTCCCCGGCTGAGTACGCGCAGACTTGGGTCATGGACTGGAGTCACTACCGATTCGTGAGCGTCTGGGACCTGCCGGGGCCGCCCGACACCGTGTACGAGATCCTCGGACGCCCCGACGACTACCCGCGATGGTGGCCGCAGGTCCGCGAGGTCACCTCGGTCGACGGCACCACCGGCACCACCCGGATCCGCTCCCTCCTCCCGTACGACCTCGTCATGACCGTCCGCGAACGCCGCCGCGACCCTGCGGCCCGGGTCCTCGAAGCGGCCCTCGGCGGCGACCTCGTCGGCTGGGCCCGGTGGACGGTCACCGCGCACGGCGCCGGCAGCCGTGCCACGTACGAGCAGGAGGTCGAGGTGCACCGACGGCTGATGCGGCTCCTCGCGGTGCCCGGACGTGCCGTGTTCCGGGCCAACCACGCCCTGATGATGCGCGCCGGGCGCCGGGGCCTCTCGGCCTGGTTGGAAGCAGTTTGAACCGGACGCCGCGAGCCCTGTATGGTTCAACCCGTTCCCGGGCGATTAGCTCAGTGGGAGAGCGCTTCGTTCACACCGAAGAGGTCACTGGTTCGAACCCAGTATCGCCCACCCGGAAGAGGCCGGTCCGTCAGCAGCGTCGACGGACCGGCTTCTGCATGTCCAGGTGCGGCAGCCGTGCCGGTGTCCGTCGGCCCGACCCGTCCGATCACGCCGCGGCGGGCAGCTCCGGGCGCAACGGCCACGCGGGGTCCACCGCTTCGACCGTGCCGTTCTTCGCGAACCACGCCTGCAGCCCACGCGCCTGTGCCGCATGCCACACGGCCTGCAACGTGTGCAGCTCCGGCGGTGACAGCCGCTCCAGGCGGGACGAGAACCGCCGCCCCACCGCCCGTACCAGCTCCAGGGAGGCCGCCGCATCGGCCGCCGCGTCGTGCGCGCCGTCCAGCACCACCCCGTACAGCTCGCAGAGATCGGTGAGGGTCCGCCGCCCCTTGCGGTAGCGGTCCAGATGCTTGTCGAGCACGCGCGGATCCAGTACGCACAGCGGTGTGTTCTGCAGGTACCGGGCAAGTGACGACGCCCGGTGGCGCCTCAACTCCCGGTCCAGCAGGGTCAGATCGAACGGTGCGTTCATCACGACGAGCGGCCGGCCGGACGTGCACTGCTCGGCGAGCGCACGGGCTATCTCCTCCACCACCGGCGCGGGCCAACGGCCGTTGCGCTGAAGATGGTCGTCGGTCAGACCGTGGATCGCGGTCGCCGCCACGGGCACCGGAACCCCCGGATTCACCAGCCAGCGGGTGACCCGCGTCCGCCCGCCTGCCGTGTCCTGGACGACCAGGGCGGCCGAAACGATCCGGTCCTCCTCGACGTCCACTCCCGTTGTCTCGGTGTCAAATGCGGCCAGTGGCCCTTCGTACCAGTGAGTCATCCCCGAACTCCTCGTGCCCGAACGGCAGATGGCGTGATTCCCCTGCCCGGTCCGGTGATACCCGCACCCTTTGCCTGATACGCCGTTTGCGCGCCGTTCCGTGCGGTGACAACACAGGTGGGGGGAACGGAGGTTGTCCGTCACCCCGTCATCGAGATCCCTCCGTCGAAGAACCGATCGGCACAGCCCGGAAGGCCCACGCAGCCATGGCGCTCGCGCAGCCCGAACCGAGCGGGCTGCTGCCCCAGCGGATCGCACCGCTGCGCGGCACACTCGCCACCACCGCCTGCATGGAGACGCTCCAGGTGGGCTACTTGCACGCGGTCGCGGCCGCGGCGGGGTGTTCCCTGTCGCAGCCCTTCCCCGACAACGGCATCGACTGGCACGTCAGCCATGGCGCCCCCGGCCATGCCGTGGACGACGAAGTGACCATAAAGGTGCAGCTCAAATGCACCTACCAGATCCCGCCGCACCCGCCGGGACCGACGTTCTCCTTCACACTCGACAACGCACATCTCGTGAAACTCGCCCGGACCCCCGTGTCGGTGCACAAGATCCTCGTCGTGATGATCGTGCCGCGCAGCCAGGACGAGTGGCTGCGTGCCGGACACGACCGGCTCGACCTGCGGCACTGCTGCTACTGGACCAACCTGGCCGGTCACGCGGTCACGGGCCGGCACCGGACCACCGTGCGGATCCCGACTTCGCGCATCTTCGACGACCGGGCGCTCTGCGAGATCATGACCCGCGTAGGGGCGGGAGGGAGACCCTGATGCACCGGCCGATGGACGAGTCCGCCGACTCCGCCGACTCCGTCAACGAAGTGATCCCGTCAGCCATGCGCCCGCACCCGAACGAATCCGCGGGAGTGCGGTCCCCCGCTCCCCGGCCGGCCGGGGACATCCCCGACCCCGCCCGGGTCGACCCCGGGGTCCTCGCCGCCCTGCTCGACCGGCACGGCTGGCTCCGCCGCGGCGGAGCGGCCGGACGGTACAGCCGCTGGACCCCACCGGCCCCGCCCGGTGGCGGTACGAGCCTCCTCGTTCCTGACACCACCGCCTTCCCCGACAGCGAGGACCTCCTCGGCGAGGCGCTGACCGCCCTCGCCCGCAGCGCCGCACCCTCCGCCCGCGAGGTCCTGGTCTCCCTCGCGGTGCCCAGCGACGAGATCCGGTGGTGGCGCGAGGTCCCCGAACCCGTCGGGGGAGCGGCCGGGGCGGCAGGCTGGACGGGGGCGGAGCAACTGCACAGGGCCGCCCGGCAGATCCTGCTCGCCGGGGCCCTCGCCGTCCGGGCACGCGCCGGCTACCACGGCGCACGCCACCGCCGCAGGGCCCGGGCGGCCCTCGACGGCATCCTCGTCGGGCCCGCGCCCGGCGGCCGAGATCTCGCCGCGTTCGTCCCCGTCGAACCGGGCCGACCCGTCGCCGTACGGCTCTACCACGCCCTGCACGCCACCCGCGACGCCGTGGACTACCAGCGGGCCACCGGCGGCTTCGAAGCCTTCGACACCGCCGTCGAGGCAGGAGCCGGCCGGGAACTCACCGAGGCCCTCATCGCGCTGGTCCAGGGCTCGGAAGGGGCCGGGATCGCCCTTCAGTGGGCGCCCGCTGCCGGGATCCCCGAGGGCTGCCCGGCCCGGCCCGAGCCGGTGGAATTCTCCCCGGGCGACCTGCCCGCCCTGCGCCGGGCGGGGGCCCGCTACCTCCGGGACGAGCCCGCCGTTCCCGTACGGATCACCGGCGCCGTCGTCCGGCTGCGCCGCTCGGGACCGCGGGGCGCCGGAATCGTACGGCTGCGGGTGCTGGCCGGCGCCGAGGTGGCGCACGTACGGCTGGAACTGGACGAGGAGGCGTACCGGATCGCCGGCCACGCCCACCTGGTGGGGCTGCCGATCAGGGTGGAGGGCAGGCTGGAGAGCCGCGGCGGTTTCCGGCGGCTGACCCGGACCGCGCAGGTGGTGCCCGTGCAGGTGGACGAGGCGGAACGGGACCGGCTGATGAAGTCGCTCCAGGAGAACGTCGACTATTTCGAGGAGGCGTGCACGGGCGAATAGGGGTGGCGTGCGTGGCGGACAGGGCAGTACAAGCCCGGCCGGCAGGGGCGTAGCGGGCGAGCCGGGGGCCTTCGTGGCTCCACCGTTTCGCAGAGGGGGCCCGCGGCTCGGTACGATTCGTATCGCACGCGCACCACGCATGCGTGCGTACCCCCTGAGTCAGGAGAGACCGGTGTCAGACGTCCGTGTGATCATCCAACGCGATTCCGAGCGGGAAGAGCGCGTGGTGACGACGGGCACTACGGCAGCCGAGCTCTTCCCCGGCGAGCGCACCGTTGTCGCCGCCCGGGTCGCCGGTGAGCTGAAGGACCTCGCGTACGCCGTCGCCGACGGCGAGGTCGTCGAGCCCGTCGAGATCTCCTCCGAGGACGGCCTGAACATCCTCCGGCACTCCACCGCGCACGTCATGGCGCAGGCCGTTCAGCAGCTCTTCCCCGAGGCCAAGCTGGGCATCGGCCCGCCGGTCAAGGACGGCTTCTACTACGACTTCGACGTCGAGAAGCCGTTCACTCCCGAGGACCTCAAAGCCATCGAGAAGAAGATGCAGGAGATCCAGAAGCGCGGGCAGAGGTTCTCCCGCCGGGTCGTGACGGACGAGGCCGCGCGCGAGGAGCTGGCGGACGAGCCGTACAAGCTGGAGCTCATCGGCATCAAGGGCTCCGACTCCGTCGAGAACGCCGGCGACGGCGCGGATGTCGAGGTGGGCGGCGGCGAGCTGACCATCTACGACAACCTCGACCCGAAGACCGGCGAGCTGTGCTGGAAGGACCTCTGCCGCGGCCCGCACCTGCCCACCACCCGGTTCATCCCGGCGTTCAAGCTGATGAGGAACGCCGCGGCTTACTGGCGGGGCAGCGAGAAGAACCCCATGCTCCAGCGGATCTACGGGACGGCCTGGCCCACCAAGGACCAGCTGAAGGCGCACCTGGAATTCCTGGAGGAAGCCGCCAAGCGCGATCACCGCAAGCTCGGCAACGAATTGGACCTCTTCTCCTTCCCGGACGAGATCGGCTCCGGTCTCGCGGTCTTCCACCCCAAGGGCGGCATCATCCGCCGCACCATGGAGGACTACTCGCGCCGGCGGCACGAGGAGGAGGGCTACGAGTTCGTCTACTCGCCGCACGCCACCAAGGGCAAGCTCTTCGAGAAGTCCGGCCACCTGGACTGGTACTCCGAAGGCATGTACCCGCCCATGCAGCTCGACGAGGGCGTGGACTACTACCTCAAGCCCATGAACTGCCCGATGCACAACCTGATCTTCGACGCGCGCGGGCGTTCGTACCGTGAACTGCCGCTGCGCCTCTTCGAGTTCGGCACGGTGTACCGGTACGAGAAGTCCGGCGTCGTGCACGGCCTCACCCGGGCCCGCGGCTTCACGCAGGACGACGCGCACATCTACTGCACCAAGGAGCAGATGGCGGAGGAGCTCGACAAGACGCTCACCTTCGTCCTGAACCTGCTCCGCGACTACGGTCTGACCGACTTCTACCTGGAGCTCTCCACCAAGGACCCGGTCAAGTTCGTCGGCTCCGACGAGGTGTGGGAAGAGGCCACCGAGACGCTGCGCCAGGTCGCCGAGAAGCAGGGCCTGCCGCTGGTCCCGGACCCGGGCGGCGCCGCGTTCTACGGCCCGAAGATCTCCGTGCAGGCGCGCGACGCCATCGGCCGTACCTGGCAGATGTCGACCGTCCAGCTCGACTTCAACCTGCCGGAGCGCTTCAACCTGGAGTACACCGGCCCGGACGGTGCCAAGCAGCGCCCGGTCATGATCCACCGTGCCCTGTTCGGTTCCATCGAGCGCTTCTTCGCCGTGCTGCTGGAGCACTACGCGGGCGCGTTCCCGGTGTGGCTGGCCCCGGTCCAGGCGGTCGGCATCCCGATCGGCGACGCGCACATCCCGTACCTCCAGGAGTTCGCGGCCAAGGCGAGGAAGAAGGGGCTGCGGGTCGAGGTGGACGCCTCGTCCGACCGGATGCAGAAGAAGATCCGGAACCAGCAGAAGGCCAAGGTGCCCTTCATGATCATCGCGGGCGACGAGGACATGGCCAACGGCGCCGTCTCCTTCCGCTACCGCGACGGATCGCAGGAGAACGGCATCCCCGTCGAGGACGCCATCGCCAAGATCCAGAAGGCCGTCGAGGACCGCGTCCAGGTCTGACGGGTACGTGACGGGTACGTAGTGGGAGACCCCCGGAGAGCTACCCGCCCTCCGGGGGTCTCTTCTCGTCCTCCCGCCGGAAGACCTGCAGCAGCCACGACGAGAACGAACCCGTCACCGCCCCGAGCAGCGCCAGCCCGCAGGCCATCAGGCCCGATGCCACGACCCGGCCGCTCGGGGTGACCGGCACCGTGTCCCCGTACCCCACCGTCGTGAGCGTCTCGCAGGCCCACCACACCGCGTCGCCGAACGTGCGGATCGAGGCACCCTTCGCGGTGTGTTCCTGGTGGTACACGGCGAGCGCGGCGGAGAAGCCGAGCAGCAGGGCGCTCACGCCGGCGTAGGCGATCACGCGCGCGTACAGGCTCAGCCGTGGCTGCGCCCTGCGCTGCTGGACCGCCATGTAGAGCCGGATCAGGCGCAGCGGCCGCAGCAGGGGAAGCAGCAGGACCACCGTGTCCAGCCAGTGCACACGGACGAATCGGTGACCGAGGCCGCTGAGACGGAGCCGTACCGCGTAGTCCGCGGCGAAGACCAGCCAGGTCGCGCAGACCAGTGCGAGGGCGACCTCGCGCCAGGGCCGGGCGTCGTGCGGGGCGAGCACGCGGACCGCGTAACCGAGCAGGAAGAGCAGCGAGGCGCCGAAGAGGGGCACCTCCGTGCGCTGCTCCCAACGCCTGAATCGAGGAGGGGTGGAGTCCGCGGGCTGGTCGATCACCGCCTCAGCATCGCCGGGCGCCGCAGGGTGCGGCCCCGGCGACACGCTGCCCGGGAGCGAAGCAATATGCTGATCGGCATGACGAGTGAGCCGGAGCAGCAGATCGGAGTCGGGACGCCCGACGCGTTCCAGCGCCTGTGGACGCCCCACCGGATGGCGTACATCCAGGGCGAGAACAAGCCGTCCGGTCCGGAGGCCGGCGATGGCTGTCCGTTCTGCTCGATTCCGTCGCAGTCGGACGAGGACGGGCTTGTCGTGGCGCGCGGCAAGCATGTCTATGCCGTGCTGAATCTGTACCCGTACAACGGTGGTCATCTGATGGTGGTGCCGTACCGGCATGTCGCGGACTACACGGAGCTGGACGGTCCGGAGACGCTGGAGCTCGCCGACTTCACCAAGCGGGCGATGGTGGCTCTGCGGACGGCGTCGGGGGCGCACGGGTTCAATATCGGTATGAACCAGGGGGCCGTGGCGGGAGCCGGTATCGCGGCCCACTTGCACCAGCACCTGGTGCCGCGCTGGGGTGGTGACACCAACTTCATGCCGGTGGTCGGGCACACGAAGGTGCTGCCGCAACTGCTCGCCGATACGCGCAAGATGCTGGCCGACGCCTGGCCGGTGGGCTGATCCCGGCTGTTGCTTCGAAGGGGCCGCCCCGGTCTTCGCCTTTTCGCCGGGACGGCCTTTCGCTGTCTATGCGTCGTACAGGTCGGCCTTGCGCGGGGTCGGGTCCTGGACCAGGCCGCTCAATATCATCGAGCGGTTGTCGAAGCGTTCGGTATCCACCCCGTTCTCCTCCAGGACGCGCAGGGCGGCGCTGTGCACGGCGCGCAGGACGGGGGTGGCGGCGCGCATCGCGTCATCGGCCATGAAGCGGTGGCGCCAGGGCTTCTCGGCCCAGGCGTGGCGCAGGCCGAACGGCTCCGGCAGGGCGATCTTGCCACCCAGGTAGTCGAGGAGCGGCGGGTACCAGGTGAAGGGTGCGCGCAGGGCGAGGCGGACGACTTCGCGGGGTTCGACCAGCGCGAGGGTGATGTCGCGGGTCTCCCAGAACCGGACGGTCTTGTTGACGGTCTTGGTCTTGGCCGCGGGCTTGCTGGTGAAGAGCGAGTGGACCGGGCCGAGTGCGTGTCCGGTGACTTCGATGCGCAGGGTTTCGTAGAGCACCGTGACCGTGATCATCATGGTGATGACCAGCTGGCCGTCCCAGAGGGTGAACTGGACGCCCAGGTAGTGCCGGTCGCCGCCGCCGAACTGCTGGTGGTTGCAGATCCGCTGTATCTCGTGCGGCTTGATCTGGAAGGTGGCGACGTCCTCGCCGTCGGGTCGGGAGACCGAGTCGGCGTTCTCGCCGACGGGGGAGACGATCCAGTGGGTGACCGACGGGGTGGGGAATCCGCCGGTGTTCAGCGGGCCACGCTCCAGCACCTTGAGCTGGTCGTGGATGACGCGTATCAGGTCCCAGCTGCGGAACTGGTGGAATTCCTTGCCGGGTTCCTTGGAGACGAGTTCTTCCGCGAGCTGCCAGCTGCCCCAGCGGGTTCCCATGCCGAGGATTCCCTTGGGGCCCGCGTAGAAGACCGAGTTGGACTGCTGCTCGGCGGAGAGCTTCTCCAGGCCCTGGCGCAGTGCCTCGCGGGACGTCTCGTTGGGGTTCTTCGGTACGGCCTCGGGGATCTTGGCGATGACGCCGCCGCCGGAGAGCAGTCCTTCCCAGCGGGCGCGCATGTCCTTGGCGGAGGATTCGGCGATCCGCTTGGCGATGTACCAGCCGATGACGGGCGCGACGATCATCGCCCGTACGTAGAGCGCCAGGAATCCGGTCAGCGGCAGCTTGATCAGGAAGAACAGGGCCACGATGCCGATGACCGGGAGCAGGGCGTTGCCCAGGGCGGCGAGTGCCTTGTCCTTGGTGCCGCCGAGCCCGTCGCGCAGTCGGATGGCGATGACCCAAAGGATCATGCCGGGCAGGAAGAGGAAGCCGAACAGGGCCGTGACGGCGGTCAGTTTGGTGTCGCGTGCCCTGCGGAGGCGGGTCGCGGACAGGCAGTGTTCGACGACGGTCTGCGGGTCGGTCCCGAAGGACTGGATGAGGGCCTTCCGGGCACCGCCCAGCATGCGTTCCTGGACGGCGCGGGAGAATGCCTCGCCGAGATTGGGCTTGAAGTAGTCGGACTTGAAGAGCTTGGAACGGCCTGCTTTGACTTCGGACTTGTGCCATTCGCTGTTGGCGTCAAGGATCGTCTCCACCGGGCTGTCGCGGTACGCGGCGGAGGCGAGGGCGTTCGTCGCAACCGCCTGTCCGCCCGAGCCCTGGAGCGGG
Source organism: Streptomyces sp. NPDC057543 (assembly GCF_042801895.1). NCBI lineage: Bacteria > Bacillati > Actinomycetota > Actinomycetes > Kitasatosporales > Streptomycetaceae > Streptomyces > Streptomyces sp. NPDC057543. The sequence goes on from NZ_JBHVFF010000083.1 coordinate 22,346, forward strand.
ATCTGCGCTCCGGGAGAGAAATCGAATCCGTCGTTGGCCACTGTCGCCCCCACTTGCCGCCATGGAACCGCTCCTGCGGCTGTTTCCCAACTGCCGTGCCCGGCACACCTTCTGAGCTGGGACCACAGCGTATCGTCCGGATCAACACGCCGCCCGCCCCTGTGGACAAGGGCGGGCGACAGAGTCGATTACGCGTCATTCGGGTTGTTCTGCTGCTGTTCGCGGATGCGTTCCGCGAGCTGTGGGGGCATGGCTTCGTGCCGTGCGTACGCCCGGTCGAAGCGACCGGCGCCATGGGAGAGGGAGCGGAGCTCGATGGCGTACCGGCCGATCTCCAGCTCGGGCACTTCGGCCCGTACGAGGGTGCGTCCGGGGCCGGACTGTTCGGTTCCGATCACTCTGCCGCGCCGTCCGGACAGATCACTCATGACCGGCCCGACGTAGACGTCGGGGACCAGGACCCGGACCTCGGCGACGGGTTCGAGGAGCTGGATGCGGGTGTCCGCGGCCGCTTCGCGCAGGGCCAGGGCGCCCGCGGTCTGGAACGCGGCGTCGGAGGAGTCCACGGAGTGGGACTTTCCGTCCCGCAGGGTGATGCGTATGTCGACGAGCGGATGTCCGGCCGCCACTCCGCGCGCGGCCTGGGCGCGCACGCCCTTCTCGACGGACGGGATGAACTGGCGCGGTACCGCTCCGCCGACCACCTTGTCGACGAATTCGATGCCCGAACCCGGGGGCAGCGGCTCCACATCGATCTCGCAGATGGCGTACTGGCCGTGGCCGCCGGACTGCTTCACATGCCGGCCGCGCCCGGTCGCGGCGGCGGCGAAGGTCTCGCGCAGCGGCACCTTGTGGGGTATGGAGTCGACCTGGACCCCGTAGTGGCTGCGCAGCCGGTCGAGCGCCACGTCCTGATGGGCCTCGCCGAGGCACCACAGGACCACCTGGTGGGTGTCCTGGTTCTGTTCGAGGCGCATGGTCGGGTCCTCGGCGACGAGCCGGGAGAGCCCCTGGGAGAGCTTGTCCTCGTCGGCCTTGCTGTGGGCCTGGATGGCGAGCGGCAGCAGTGGGTCGGGGGTGGCCCAGGGGTCCATCAGCAGCGGCTGGTCCTTGGCGGAGAGGGTGTCCCCGGTTTCGGCGCCGACCAGTTTGGCGACGCAGGCCAGATCTCCGGCGATGCATGCGGTGAGGGGCTGCTGCTGTTTGCCGGAGGGGGCGGAGAGGGCGCCGACGCGTACCACCGCCTCGTGGAAGGGGCGGGTCTCGTGGCCGGGGTCGGTGAGGCCGTGGCCGAAGACGTGGACGGTTTCGTCGGGGCGCAGGGTGCCGGAGAAGACGCGTACGAGCGAGACGCGGCCGACGTACGGGTCGGAGGCCGTCTTGACGACCTCCGCGAGGAGCGGGCCCTGCGGGTCGCAGGTGAGGACCGGCCGGGGCGCGCCGTGCAGTGGGGTGACTTCGGGGAGTGGATGCTCCCGCGGGGTCGGGAAGCCGCCGGTGATGAGGTCGAGGAGCTCGACGGTGCCGACGCCCTGGCGGGCACCCTCGGCGGCCGGGGCCGCGGTGAGTACGGGGTGGAAGGCGTCCCGGGCGACGGCGCGTTCCAGGTCGTCGATGAGTGTCTTGATGTCGATGTCGGCACCGTCGAGGTAGCGGTCCATCAGGGTCTCGTCCTCGCTCTCGGCGATGATTCCCTCGATGAGCCGGTTGCGGGCCTCCTGGAGCGGGGCCTGCTGGGCGCCGGCGGGCGGGTGCTCCTGCCGCTCGCCCGAGGAGTAGTCGAAGATCCGCTGGGTGAGGAGTCCGGTGAGGCCGGTGAGCGGGGCGTGCCCGTCGGGGCCCTCGGGGCCGAGGACGGGCAGATAGAGCGGGAGTACGGCGTCGGGGTCGTCACCGCCGAAGATCTCGCCGCAGATCCGGGTCATCCGGTCGAACGAGGTGCGCGCGGTGTCCAGGTGGGTGACGACGATGGCGCGGGGCATGCCGACGGCGGCGCACTCGTCCCACACGGCGCGGGTGGCGCCCGCGACGGCGTCGGCCTCCTGGGCGGCGGACACGATGAACAGGGCCGCGTCCGCTGCGCGCAGACCGGCCCTGAGTTCCCCGACGAAATCCGCGTACCCCGGGGTGTCCAGCAGATTGATCTTGTATCCGCCCCATTCGACGGGGACGAGGGAGAGCTGTACGGAGCGTTGCTGGCGGTGTTCGATCTCGTCGTAGTCGGAGATCGTCGTGCCGTCCTCGACCCGGCCTGCCCGGTTGACCGCACCCGCGGTCAGGGCGAGGGCCTCGACGAGGGTGGTCTTGCCGGAGCCGCTGTGGCCGACCAGCACCACATTACGTATCGATGAGGGCTGGTCGGCCGTCGCTGCCCTGCCGGCGGCCCCGGTGTGTACATGTGCCTTGTCGCCCATGATGCGTGCCTCCCAGATAGTGGCGCGGAGCGGGAAGAAGAGCCGGCGCGGTGTGGGGAGAAGGGTGTACGGGCACGGGGGAGCCGCCGCGGCGGCTACGGCGACGCCCGCGGTAATTCGAGCTTTCCACTCCAGCCGGGTCGCGTCCATACGTCGAGCGCCGCCGCGCGACGCCGGGTGCCCGGACGGTGGAGTCCGGCGGGCGTGACTACGATGGGCCAGCCGGTGGCCGAAGGGGCCGCTCGGCCCACCGACCCTCGGGAAGGCCATGCTGAACAAGTACGCGCGTGCATTTTTTACGCGTGTCCTCACACCGTTCGCCGCACTGTTGCTCCGTCTCGGCGTGAGCCCCGACGCGGTCACTCTGATCGGTACGGCCGGGGTGATGGCAGGTGCGCTGGTCTTCTTCCCGATGGGGGAGTTCTTCTGGGGCACGATCGTCATCACGATCTTCGTGTTCTCCGACCTCGTCGACGGCAACATGGCCCGGCAGGCCGGTATCTCCAGCCGCTGGGGCGCGTTCCTGGACTCGACCCTCGACCGGGTCGCCGACGGGGCGATCTTCGGCGGATTCGCGCTCTGGTACGCGGGCAAGGGCGACGACAACGTGATGTGCGCGGTCGCGATCTTCTGCCTGGCGAGCGGACAGGTGGTCTCGTACACGAAGGCGCGTGGTGAGTCGATCGGGCTGCCGGTCGCGGTCAACGGGCTCGTGGAGCGCGCCGAGCGGCTGGTGATCTCGCTGGTCGCGGCCGGGTTCGCCGGTCTGCACAAGTTCGGTGTCCCCGGGATCCAGGTCCTGCTGCCCATCGCGCTGTGGATCGTCGCCGCGGGCAGCCTGGTGACGCTCGTGCAACGAGTCGTGACGGTGCGCCGTGAGTCCGCCGAGGCCGACGCCGCCGAGGCCGACGCCGACGCCGCGGACCGGGGGAGCGGGGCCGCGCAGTGAGCGGCGCACCGGGTGACGCGCGGACCGGCCTGCGGGACCGGCTCACCGACGGGCTGTACGGGTTCGGCTGGGCCGCTGTGAAGAAGCTTCCCGAGCCGGTCGCCCGGGCTCTCTTCCGCACCATCGCCGACCAGACGTGGAAGCGGCGGGGCAAGGGAGTACTGCGGCTGGAGGCGAATCTGGCGCGGGTCGTGCCCGGGGCGTCGCCGGCCCGGCTCGCCGCGCTCTCCAAGGCCGGGATGCGCTCGTACATGCGCTACTGGATGGAGTCGTTCCGGCTGCCCACCTGGAGTCCGGCGCGGATCAAGGCGTCCATAGAGGTGACGGACGCGCACCGGCTGACCGACGGGCTGGACACCGGCCGCGGCGTCATCCTGGCCCTGCCGCACCTGGGGAACTGGGACCTGGCCGGCGCCTGGGTCACCACCGATCTCGAGGTGCCCTTCACCACGGTCGCCGAGCGGCTCAAGCCCGAGACGCTGTACGACCGGTTCGTGGCCTACCGCGAGGGGCTCGGCATGGAGGTCCTGCCGCACAGCGGCGGTGCCGCCTTCGGCACCCTGGCGCGACGGCTGCGCGCGGGCGGCCTGGTCTGTCTGGTCGCCGACCGCGACCTGTCGGCCTCCGGCGTCGAGGTGACGTTCTTCGGGGACACCGCGCGCATGCCCGCTGGACCGGCGCTGCTCGCCCAGCAGACCGGGGCACTCCTGCTGCCCGTGACACTCTCGTACGACGAGACGCCCGTGATGAAGGCCCGCATCCATCCGCCGGTCGAGGTACCCGAGTCAGGCAACCGTGACGAGAAGACGTCCTCCATGACACAGGCGCTGGCCGATGCCTTCGCCGTCGGGATCGCCGAGCATCCGGAGGACTGGCACATGCTGCAGCGGCTTTGGTCGGCCGACCTGGAGAACCGGGAGGACCGGCTGTGAAGATCGGCATCGTGTGCCCGTACTCCTGGGACGTGCCGGGCGGCGTGCAGTTCCACATCCGGGACCTGGCCGAGCACCTGATCCGGCTGGGGCATCAGGTGTCGGTGCTGGCGCCCGCCGACGACGAGACTCCGCTGCCGCCGTACGTGGTCTCCGCGGGCCGGGCCGTCCCGGTCCCGTACAACGGCTCCGTGGCCCGGCTGAACTTCGGCTTCCTCTCGGCCGCCCGGGTGCGCCGCTGGCTGCACGACGGCACCTTCGACGTGATCCACATTCATGAGCCGACGTCGCCCTCGCTGGGGCTGCTCGCCTGCTGGGCCGCGCAGGGCCCCATCGTCGCGACGTTCCACACCTCCAACCCCCGTTCCCGGGCGATGATCGCCGCGTATCCGATCCTGCAGCCCGCACTGGAGAAGATCAGCGCGCGCATCGCGGTGAGCGAGTACGCGCGCCGGACCCTGGTCGAGCACCTCGGCGGTGACGCGGTCGTCATTCCGAACGGGGTCGATGTCGGCTTCTTCGCCGGCGCCGAGCCCAAGGCCGAGTGGCAGTCGGAGGGGGCGCGAAGCCCGGTCGAGGGCGGTGGCGGGAGACGACAGGGTGGCACGATCGGCTTCATCGGGCGCATCGACGAGCCCCGCAAGGGCCTGCCGGTCCTGATGAGGGCGCTGCCCGCGATCCTTGCCGCACGGCCGGACACCAGGCTGCTGGTGGCGGGCCGGGGCGACGAGGAGGAGGCCGTCGCCTCACTGCCCGAGGAGATGCGCGGGCGCGTCGAATTCCTCGGCATGGTGAGCGACGAGGACAAGGCGCGGCTGTTGCGCAGCGTCGATGTGTACGTCGCGCCCAATACGGGCGGCGAGAGCTTCGGGATCATCCTGGTCGAGGCGATGTCGGCCGGCGCGCCGGTCCTGGCCAGCGATCTGGACGCGTTCGCGCAGGTCCTGGATCTGGGCGCGGCGGGCGAACTCTTCACCAACGAGGACGCGGACGCGCTGGCGGCGGCGGCGATCCGGCTGCTCGGCGATCCGGAGCGGCGAGCGGAACTGCGCGAGCGGGGAGTCGCGCACGTGCGGCGCTTCGACTGGTCGACGGTCGGTGCGGACATCCTCGCGGTGTACGAGACGGTGACGGACGGCGCGGCATCCGTGGCGGCCGACGAACGCACGGGCCTGCGCGCCCGCTTCGGACTGGCGCGGAACTAGTGCCCCTCCCGGCAAGCTTTGCCCCGTCGCGCCGCCCAGCACGCACTCCCCCAAGGCCTTGAGGGCCAGGGGGGACCCCCTTCCGCGTT
>NZ_JBHVFF010000084.1:0-27764 GCF_042801895.1 Streptomyces sp. NPDC057543
CGGGGGGGGGTCCTAATGGCGGGGTTATTGGACGCCCAGGGGGGCGGGGGGCGGGGCGCCCTTGGCCGCGACGGGGGGTCGGCTGCGGTCGCCGCCGCCGACGGGTCCGCTGTGGACCTGGTCGACGTCCGAAAACCGCGAGTGCGGTACCGGGAGGTGCCGCACACTGGACGGTGTGATGGACGAACAGACCAGGTACGAGGCGGTGAGCAGCCGCGATGCCCGTTTCGACGGGGAGTTCTTCTTCGCCGTCGAAACGACCGGAATCTATTGCCGGCCGAGCTGCCCCGCCGTCACCCCCAAGCGGAAGAACGTGCGGTTCTTCCCGACCGCGGCCGCCGCGCAGGGCAACGGCTTCCGGGCATGCAGGCGCTGCCGCCCGGACGCCGTGCCCGGCTCCGCCGACTGGAACGTACGGGCCGATGTCGTGGGCCGCGCCATGCGGATGATCGGCGACGGCGTCGTCGACCGGGAGGGCGTGCCCGGTCTCGCCCACCGGCTCGGCTACAGCTCACGCCAGGTGCAGCGGCAGCTCAACGCGGAACTGGGAGCCGGGCCCGTCGCGCTCGCTCGCGCCCAACGGGCCCACACCGCACGGGTGCTGCTCCAGACGACCACGCTGCCCGTGACCGAGATCGCCTTCGCGTCCGGATTCGCCAGCGTGCGCCAGTTCAACGACACGATCCGGCAGATCTACGCCCGTACGCCCAGCGCCCTGCGGGCCGAGGCCGGTACGGGGCTGGGAGCGGCGGTACGGGAGGCGCGGACCACCGGCGTCCCGCTGCGGCTGGCCCACCGGGGGCCGTACGCGGCCCGCGAGGCCTTCGATCTGCTGGCCGGCGAGACGGTCGCCCGGATCGAGGAGGTCAGCGGCGAGCCGGGCACGCGGACCTACCGGCGCACTCTGCGGCTGCCGTACGGGACGGGCATCGTGGCTGTCGACGAGCGGTCCGCCGGGTCCTGGCTGGACGCCCGGATCCACCTCACGGACCTGCGGGATCTGACGACGGCCGTGCAGCGGCTGCGGCGCCTCTTCGACCTGGACGCCGATCCGTACGCCGTCGACGAGCGGCTCGGCGCCGTCCCGCGCCTGGCACCGGGCGTCGCCGCCCGCCCCGGGCTGCGTTCGCCGGGCGCCGCCGACCCGGAGGAGTTCGCCGTACGGACGTTGGTGGGCAGGTCCGGGGCGGAGCGGCTCGTGGAGGCGTACGGGAAGGTCCTCGACGTTCCCTGCGGAGGGCTCACGCATGTGTTCCCCGAGCCGGGGGCGCTGGCCGGCGTGGTGGACGCCCCGGCGCTCCGGGCGCTGGCGGCCGCGCTCGCCGACGGGGACGTACGGCTCGACGCCGGGGCCGACCGCGACGAGGCCGAGCAGGCACTGCTGCGGCTGCCGGGGATCGGCCCGGCAGCGGCGGCACTCATCAGGATGCGGGCGCTCGGCGACCCCGACGTGGACCCGGAGGGCAGGCCCGGGTCGGAGCGGTGGCGGCCGTGGCGTTCGTACGCCGCGCGCCACCTGAGCCTCTTGGGCCTGCCCTAGGGCCTCTCGTCCGGATCACGCCGGGCTCGCGTGCCCCGGCACCGCGCCTCGCGGCGTCGTCGTCAGTCTTCCCCGACCTCGCGGCTCCGCTCGGAGCAGGGGAGACCCCAGCGGCTCCGCCATGGCTCCTTCCTCCGCGTTGCGATGCACGGCACCGCGGTGACGTCAGCCGCTCCGCGGCGGGCCGCTCCCTGATCCGGCCTGATCCAATCGAAAGACTCTGGGCGTTCCGTCCTCGGAGGTCGGTGACGGGGCTCAGGCGGGCAGGCCCCAGCGCGGTGCGGGATCGTTCGCCGTGACCGGGCGGATGGTCAGGTCCGGGCGGTCGCCCTTGGCCGTGATCAGCGCCGAGTCGCCCTTGCGCAGGCGGATGCGTACCGTACCGTCGGCCAACTCCTCGTGCTCCAGCGGGCGTCCGTGCCGGTCGCGGATCTCGACGGCACCCTCGATGCCATGGCGTACGACGCACGGCGCGCCCGCCTCGCTGGTCACCCGTACCCAGCGGGTCCGGCCCTCTTCGCGTACCGCGCTCAGCAGGAACGCGCCCTGGGTGCGGAAGTCATGGACGGTCAGGTCCCGCCAGGCGGCGGGCAGAGCCGGGAAGACCCTGATCGTGCCGCCCCACGACTGGCACACCATGTCGTGCAGCGACTGGGCCGCCGAGAGCGGGGTCTCGATGACCGGGCCCGACTCCTTGTACATGGTGTTCGCCTGGATGAACCGGCTCATCAGCTGCCCGAGATACTTGAGCGCGTCCTCGCCCTTGCCGAGCAGCGCGGACATCGACGCGGCGCCGGTGAAGGTGTAGCCCTGCAGGGCGCCTTCGAAGCCCACCCAGTGGGCGAGGGACCTCTCGATCAGGGCGCGTTCGTCGGGTGTCGCACCCGTCAGCTCGTACAGCGGGTAGACCGCGAGCATGTGCGAGTAGTGGCGGTGCGACTGCGCGAACGGCACCCCGGCGCCGATCATGAAGCCGTTCGCGTCGACCGGGTACGGCGCGAGCCTGGCCAGGACCTCCTGCCAGCGGGCGGTCAGCGGGTCGTGGACGCCGAGCTCCCGCGCCGAGTCCAGCAGGGTGCGACAGCCCCAGCGCAGCAGCATCAGGTCGTAGTTGCAGTCGGGCGCGTTCACGCCGTACTCGGGGGAGAACGTCGCCGGGAGATGCAGCTTTCCGTCCGCGCCGGGCGTCAGGAAGTGCAGGTAGTAGTTGACGGCCTTGCGCAGCAGGGGGAAGAGGGTGTCGCGCAGGATCGACTCGTCCATGGTGTGGCGGTAGGAGAGCCATACGTTGTGCAGCGCCCAGGTCAGATTGCCGACCTCGGGGGTGGGCGGGTCCTGGCCGGGGATGCCGACGCCGAAGCCGCCGTCGGGGACCGACGCTCCGTTGACCAGCTGGGGGTCGGTGGTGCGCGGCATGCCGGCCGAGTCCGCCCGGTAGGGGGCGGCGACCTCGCGGGAGAGCTGGTCGCGGAACTCGCTCAGGGCGCGGGTGACGGCGTCCAGCTCCAGGTGGTTGGAGCCGTGGATCAGCCAGTACTCCAGCTGGACGTTGAGGTTCCACCAGGTGTTCGGCCAGGGCGTGGGCTCCAGCCAGGGGCCGGAGGTGGCCATCACGGGCGCGTCCTTGCGGGCCGCCGACGCCGTTTTGTACAGCTGGATCCAGTAGAAGCGCTGCAGCCGGGCGTCGGGCAGGGACAGGAAGCTCTTCCGGTAGAACCGGTCCCACCAGGTGCGATGGGGCGCGGCCAGCGGACCGTACGGGAGCGCGGAAGCGGTCTTGACGGTGCGCAGCGCACGGTCGCGGGCCGTGGTCGTGGGGTGGGAGTGCGCGACCGTGACGTACAGGGTGCGGGCCGTGCCCCTGGTGCGCTCGCGCCAGGCGGTGACGTGGTGGCCGCCCGCGAGCAGCGGCTGGACGGCGGCGGTGGTCCCGGCGTGCTGTTCGGTCACCGCGGGCGGGTTGCCGGTGTAGCCGTCCGGCAGGGGCTTGAATGCGGCCCTCGGGCTGATCGCGTCGGCGGGGTGGAAGACCCAGCGGAAGTCCCGCTCGCCCGCGCTCGGGGTGACCTCCACGGCCAGCAGGTCGCTGGAGGAGTGGACGAAGGCCCGGAGCTTCAGGGTGCCCTCGGTGGTGGTGATCGTGCCTTCGAGTTCGGCGGTGCACAGTCGCATCCACCACTCGATGCCCGTGATGGTGCCGGCCGGTTCCAGGGTGAAATGGCCGATCGGGAGGCGGGCGAGGCCGAAGAGGGAGCCGAACTCGGGGCGGTGGTCCTGGACCTCGGAGTGCTGGACGTTGAAGCGGATGGCCGTGGTGGTGGCGCCGGGTTCGGCGTAGATGCCGGAGCCGAGGCGGCCGTTGCCCAGATACGGGCCCTCGTACCAGGTCTTCGGGAGCTTCTGCCAGAGCAGGTCGGCGTCGTCCAGAACCGTGCGCCAGGCGTCGTCGGGGGAGCGGACGGTGACGGAGGCCGGGGCGGTGGGCGCCGGGGCGCCGGGGGTGGCCGCCCGGGCGGGGACGGCCGTCGCGCCGCCCACCACGAGCGCGCCGCCGATCGCACTGCCGGTGGCGAGAACGCTTCTTCGGGAAGGGGTCCGGGCTTCGTTCCGGGACGGGCGGGAGGGGTCCGGTGCTGGGGGCAAGGTGTCTCCTGGCGACTCATATGCAGGCACAACAATTCATCCGAGCTATTCCTTCAGGGAAGGTAGGCACGGGGCATCCTTGCGTCAATAGCGAGGGAGACATCCGATGTACTTCCGTCTATCTGTACAGGATCCACCTGGTTGTTCAGGGGGACGCGGTCAGCTCCAGATCACCGTGGCCAGCCAGGCCCCCGTCACCAGCAGACACGCGAAGAGCTCGACGAGCACCGCGTAGCCGGTCGCCCGCATCACCGAGCGGACCGACGCCCACCCCGCCCCGCTGCTGCCGAGCCGCAACCGCTCCGCCCCGTAGATCATCCCCACGTAGCCGACGATCCCGCCCACCACCGGCACCACGAAGAAGCCCACGATCCCGCCGATCCCGCCCAGCATCAGCGTCTTGCGCGGCGCCCCCGACTCACGGGGTCGGCGAGGCGGCAGCAACGGCTTCAGCGCCTGGTTCACCAGCAGAAGGGCCGTGGCCCCGATGAGTACGCCCCAGGCGGCCGGAGTCATGTCGGTCAGCGCCCACCACAGCACGGCGGCCCAGACGATCGCCTGCCCCGGAACCCCCGGCACCAGCACACCGACCAGGCCGAGAAACATGACCAGGCCGACGGCGACGAGTTGCCACACACCCATCTGACCAGCGTGCCGGAGTCCGGCCGGTCCCGCCCGTCAGCGCGGCCCCGGGCATCGGCCGTCGACGCAGCTCAGAGCCGTAACGGCGCGGCGCGAACCCCGTGCCGGGGCAGCCGGCGGTGCCTGGTGCCGTGACGGGACGAAGCCTGCCGGGAGAAGTGCCGGCTCAGGTCCGCGCCTCCCGGGACACCCAGCCCCGTTCGTACGCGTGCCAGCCCAATTGCAGCCGGGTCGACACCCCGGTCAGCTCCATCAGCCCCTTCACCCGCCGCTGCACGGTCCGCAGCCCCAGCTCCAGCTGCTTCGCCACGCTCGCGTCCGTCAGCCCGGCCAGCAGCAGCGACAGGATCTCCAGGTCCGTCGGATCGGGCCCGGTGGACATCTCCTCCAGTCGGCCGCTCTCCCCGAGCCTGAGCGGCATGGCCTCGCGCCACACCGCCTCGAAGAGCCCCATCAGCGACTCCAGCAGCCCGGAGGCATGCACCACCAGCGCCGCCGGCTCGGCGCCCCGTCTGGTCAGCGGCACCATCGCCAGGGCGCCGTCGGCGACGACCAGCTTGGTGGGCACCCGGTCGACGACCCGGCACCGCTCGTCACGGCTCAGCGCGGCCGACAGTTCCAGAATCCCGGACGGCAGCGACAGCACCTCGCGTTCGATGACCACCCGGAACGACACCCCGCGCGTGGCGGCCTGCTCCTCGGCCTCGTTCTCCATTCCGCTCACCGCGATCGGCTTGCCGGTGACCAGGGCGCACACCTCGCTCGTCGCCCCCAGCTGCAACTGGTGGAAGCGGTGCGCCACCGCGCTCGCGCCCGTCACCACTTCGACCAGATCGTGCACGGCCGGCTCGGTGGCCTCCGCCCGGTACTCCTCGGCGAGCAGCGCCGCCGTCAGCTCCGCCTGCTCCAGCTCATGGCGCTGCTGGGTCAGCAGCGCCCCCAGTGCCACCCCGGGCGGCGCGGCCACCCAACGGCCCGTGCGGGACGACGCCTGCGCGGCCAGCCCGTGCTGTTCCAGCCTGCGCAACGCCCGCTCGGTGTCCGACTCGGGAAGAGCCAGCCGGTGCGCGAGATCGGAGACCTCCGCGGCTCCCACCGTCACGAGCGCGCGGTACGCCGACTCCTGTATCTCGTCGAGACCTATGGCTCCCAGCATCCCCGGACCCCTCCCGGACGCATTGATTCCGCACGATGGCGCTGTCGTCGGGCGCCCGGTCGTGGCGGAAAACGGCCACGGCGTAAACCCGCCCTGTACATCATCCCTTCATCGCCGTTCGCTCTGCCAATGTGGCGCCACCGCAGTACCGACAACATCCGGAATCCCACGGTCTGTTCAGAGGTGTTCCGGTTTTACTTGGGGAGAGCGATGCGTCCGATATCGCGTACGGCACTGGGAGCGGCCACCGCCGCCGTCCTGGCCGTCACCGCGATCGCACCGTCCGCGGCAGCGCCGCAGGACGATACGAGCGCGAAGAGACCGCTGACCGGCAGTGCTGCTGCCGTCGCCAACGCGGCCAAACCGGTCACCGTCACTCTGGTGACCGGCGACAAGGTTCTGGTGAGCACGGACAGTTCGGGGGCCGCCTCGGTCACCGCACTGCCCCGCGAGGACGGAACCGTCCCCCTGGTACAGACCAGGCAGTCCGGCAAGGACCTCTACGTCTACCCCGACACCGCGGCCGCCGCGCTCGCCGGGGGCAGGGTCGACGAGGAGCTCTTCAACGTCACCGGCCTCATCCGGCAGGGCTACGACGACGCGCACACCAAGTCGCTGCCGCTGATCGCGGTCTACGGCAAGGACCAGGCCCGCTCCACGTTCGCCACCCCGCGCGGCGCCGCGCGCGGACTCGCGCTGGACGCCATCGACGGCGTCGCCCTCAAGGCGGACAAGGAGAAGGCCGCCGACTTCTGGTCGGACGTCACCAACACCCGTTCCCGCTCGGCCTCCGGTCTGAAGAAGCTCTGGCTCGACCGCAAGGTTCAGGCCACCCTCGACAAGTCGACCAAGCAGATCGGTGCCGACCTCGCCTGGGCCGCCGGATACGACGGCAAGGGCACCAAGGTCGCCGTCCTCGACACCGGCGCCGATGCCGAACACCCCGACCTCAAGGGCCGGATCGCCGCCTCGAAGAACTTCACCGACTCCAGCACCACCGACGACCGGCAGGGCCACGGCACCCACACCATCTCCACCGTCGGCGGCTCCGGCGCGGCCAGCGACGGCAAGAAGAAGGGCGTCGCCCCCGGCGCCGACCTGCTCGCGGGCAAGGTCCTCAATGACAGCGGCTTCGGCGCCGAGTCCTGGATCATCGCCGGCATGCAGTGGGCGGTCGACCAGAAGGCCGACGTCGTCTCCATGAGCCTCGGCAGCCCGGAGCCGACCGACTGCACCGACCCGATGAGCGTCGCCGCCGAGGAACTCGCGCAGAACAAGGGCACCCTGTTCGTGATCGCGGCCGGCAACTCGGGCCCGACGCTGAACACCGTCTCCTCGCCCGGCTGCGCCCCGAGTGTGCTGACCGTCGGCGCCGTCGACCGCGACGACACCACGGCCCAGTTCTCCAGCCGCGGCCCGGTGATCGGATCGCACACCCTCAAGCCCGAGATCTCCGCGCCCGGCGTCAACATCTCGGCCGCGGCGGCCGGTGGCCGCGGCATCTACGCGTACCAGACGATGTCCGGTACGTCGATGGCCACCCCGCATGTCGCGGGCGCCGCAGCCATCGTGAAGCAGCGTCACCCGGACTGGACCGCCCAGCAGATCAAGGCGGCACTCGTCTCGTCCGCGAAGAGCGACATCCCCGGCGACGTACGCGAGACCGGCGGCGGCCGTCTCGACGTCAAGGCCGCCATCGACACCACCGTCGTCGGCGCCCCCGCCGTCCAGGCCGGCACCTTCAACTGGCCGCAGGACAAGAGCGACCGCACCACCGTCGAGGTCCCGTACACCAACTCCGGCACCGAGCCGGTGAAGCTGTCGCTGAAGGTCCAGGGCGTCACCGGCAACGACGGCTCGGCCGTCCACTCCTCCGTCGCGAAGCTCGACGCGAACACCGTCACCGTCCCGGCCGGAGCCACCGTCAAGATTCCGCTGGCGATCGACCCGACCGCGAAGCTGACGGCCGCCCAGTACGGTGACGTCACCGGACGGGTACTGGCCACCGGGGCCGGCGGCGTCAAGGTCTCCACCCCGTTCTCGCTGTACGTCGGGGCCGAGACCGTCACTCTGCGCGTCAAGCTCATCGACCGCACCGGCAAGGCCGCCGCGGACTTCTCCTCGCTCGACGTCATCGGCACCGACACCTCCAGCGGCGAGCGCCGCTTCAACGAGGGTGCCACCGAACAGGTCTACCAGGTGCGCCCCGGCGCGTACTTCGTGTCCGGCTTCGTCACCTCGCCCGACCTGAAGGATGCCACCGGCAATCTGGACGAGTCCATCGCGTACCTCGCGCGGCCCCAGCTGAACGTCACCAAGGACACGACCCTGGTCCTGGACGCCCGCAAGGCCCACCGGATCCAGGTGAAGACCGAGGACCGCGCCTCCGAGAACCGTTCCACGACGCTCGCGTTCGGCCGCACCTGGGACAATGTCTGGCTGCACTCGGGCTCCATCACCAGTGGCTCCGCGGTGAAGAACTACCTGGCAGACGTGCAGGGCAGGGCGAGTGACGGCGACTTCGAGTTCTCCAGCTTCTGGCGCGCGTACGCCCCGCAGATCGAGAAGCTCTCGGTCGTCGGCGGCGTCGAATTGCACCCGAGGGCGGCGAGCACCGGCTCCGCCAACCTCGACGGCACGGGCGAGGCCGCACTCGTCGACGCCGGTACGGGTACCCCCGACGAGCTGAAGGCGGCGGGCGTCGCCGGAAAGATCGCCCTGGTCGAGGTCGGCGACGACGGTTACATCTACACCCAGGTACGCGATGCCAAGGCCGCCGGCGCCAAGGCCGTCATCGCTCACCGTCCCTCCGCGGGACCCTGGAAGCCGACCGTCGGCTACGCCCCGTCGGCGCTGCCCGCGCTCGGTATCGAGGCGGACGAGGCCGACGCGCTGAAGGCGGCCCTGGGCGACGGCCCGGTCAAGCTGAGCTGGAAGGCCACCGCGGTCAGCCCGTTCGTCTACAACCTCGCGTTCCCCGAGACCGGCCCCGTCACCTCGGACCGCACCTACAAGGTCCGCGACAGCAAGCTCGGCAAGGTCGCCGCCAACTACGAGGCGATGGGCGTCGCGGCGGACTACGTCGACATGATGATCATCAACCGGCCGTACGGCGGGACGTTCTCCGCCGTCAACGACTACGTCGCCGCCCCCAGCAAGCGCACCGAGTACTACTCGGCGGGCGACACCGCTTGGGTGCGGTACCTCTCCTCCAGCTTCCCCTGGGGCGAGATGATGGTCGACCAGCCGCGCACCTACACGGCGGGCTCGCAGCGTACGGAGAACTGGTACCGGGGCATCCCGGCCCCGGCCGCTCCGCGTGACGCCGCAGGCAAGGTCCAACTCGCCGCCGAGCGCCAGGACAACCTGATCGGTGTCGCACCGGGCTTCTGGAGCGACACCGAGCACGCCGGCCTCCAGGGCTCCTTCGGAGACGTCGGCAACATGCGGCTGACCAGCGGTGGCGAAGTGCTCGGCGAGTCCGGCTGGCCGTCCGGGGTGTTCACCGTCCCGGCCGGGGACGCCGCGTACGAACTCACCATGACCACCGCCAAGTTCGGCCAGCCCGCCGCCGTGTGGAAGCGGTCCACCCAGACCGAGACCACCTGGAAGTTCCGCTCGAAGCGGGACGAGAACGTCTACTCGCAGGGGATCCCGCTGCTCTTCCCGGGCTACGACCTGGAGACCGACGGCCTCAAGACCCTTCCGGCGAAGGACGGTCAGACGATCGGCCTGAGCGTCACGGGCCACGCGGGGTACACGCCCGGCAAGCTGGTCGCCGCCGAGGTCTCCTACTCGTACGACGGCGGCGAGACCTGGACCAGGGCCACCACCGCACAGCAGGGCGGCCAGTGGACCGCGACCGTGAACCACGCGGGCGCGGCCGGCAAGCCGGTCACCCTGAAGACCGAACTGACGGACGCCAACGGCAACTCCGTCATCCAGACCGTGAACGACGCGTACGCCGTGCGCTGATCACGTCCTGACCGGTTCGCCGGGCGTCCTTCCCGTGGGGGGTGGGGACGCCCGGCGGACCTCTTTTGTGCGGCCACTATTTCCGGATGACCCGTTTTCGTACGGCCCGTGCGGTCGACAATAAGGGCATGAGTCAGCAGGGGGAGAGGTCCGCCGCCCACGAGGACGACTGGTGGCGCAGGCTGTACGACGAGACTGCCAGGGACACCGGGGCGACCGGCGCGGCCGACAGCCTCGACGACCGCTTCGACTCGGCGTCGGACGCGGTGGGCCGGGGCGGGCGCGGGGGGAACGCGGGTGATGTGAACGGGGGCGGGGTTGGGGCCGGGGCCGGGGCATCGGCCGCGGGTTTGCCCGCGGTGTCTGTGCCACCGGCCGTCCCTGACCCTCCGTCGTTACCGGATCTGCCGCCCGTGCCGCCCGTGCCGCCCGTGTCGGGCGAGGGCCCCGAGGGCCCCGGGGTGCCCGGGGCGTTCGGGGCGTCCGAGTCGTCCCGCCCGGCCGTAGTCGCCGGAACGTCCGCGTCCGTGCCACCTCTGCCCAAGCGGCCGGTCGCCGAGAAAGCCGTTGCCCCGGATGTCCCCGTCACCGACGGCACCGCACAGGCTCCCGAGCCCGCGTCCGCGCCCGCCCGGCGGCCCGCGATCGGCCATGTGGGTGACCGGCCGCCCACCTATGACGCCGAGCCCACCGCGCTGCCCGCCACCGTCCCCCAGGAGCTCGACGATCTCGTCGCCGACACCGTGCTCGACGGCGCCCGGTACGGCACGTACACCCTGCGCGCCGCCTCCGTGCGCGGGGACTCCGCGCGGTTCCGCGGCGAGCCCCGCCGCGACGCGCTGCTCACCGTACGGTTCGGCACCGACCGGAGCGCGCTCGTCCTGGTCGCCGTCGCCACCGGGGCCCGCGCCGCCGAGCGGGGGCATCTGGCGGCGGCCGACGCCTGCCGCTGGATCGGCGGCGCCGTGGGCCGTAGCCATGCCAGGCTCTCCGAGGACATAGGGGCCGGCCGCCGCGGCGACCTCAAATCCGGCCTCCACCGCCTCACCGACCGTACTTACGGCAAGCTGCGCGCCCGCGCCGCCGAACTGGGCCTCGAACCGGAGCAGTACACCGCGGGGCTGCGCTGCCTCCTGCTGTCGGCGGATCCCGACTGCCGTACCAGGATCTTCTTCGGTGTCGGCGCCGGCGGGCTCTTCCGGTTGCGCGACGGCATCTGGCAGGACCTCGAACCGGAGGTTCCGGAACCCGGCGGCGAAGCCACTGCCGGATCCGGCCCCCCGCCCGCCGAGCCGTTCCGGTTCCGGGCCTCGGTGGCCCGGCCGGCGGACACGCTGCTGCTGTGCAGCACCGGTCTCGCCGAACCACTGCGCGGCGAACCAGCCCTGGCCCGGGAGCTGGCCGAACGCTGGGCCGACGACCGTGCGCCCGGGCTCGCGGCCTTCCTCGCGGACTCCCAGCTCAGGGTGAAGGGGTACTCCGACGACCGTACGAGTGTCGCGGTCTGGGAGGCGTAACCGCGCGCGTCATGGGTTGATGGATGCGGAGTCCGGAAGCCGAAGCGCGGAAAGGTTACGCACCCATGGCCAAGCAGAACGTGTCGGAGCAGTTCGTCGACATCCTCGTCCGGGCGGGGGTCAAGCGCATGTACGGGGTCGTCGGCGACAGCCTCAACCCGGTCGTCGATGCCATCCGCCGCAACTCGGCCATCGACTGGATCCAGGTCAGGCACGAGGAGACCGCCGCGTTCGCCGCCGGAGCCGAGGCCCAGATCACCGGTTCCCTGGCGGCCTGCGCAGGATCCTGCGGCCCCGGCAACCTGCACCTCATCAACGGCCTCTACGACGCCCATCGCTCCATGGCGCCCGTTCTCGCCCTCGCCTCGCACATCCCGTCGGGCGAGATCGGCCTCGGCTACTTCCAGGAGACCCATCCGCAGCTGCTCTTCCAGGAGTGCAGCCACTACAACGAGATGATCTCCAACCCGCAGCAGATGCCGCGGCTGCTCCAGACGGCCATTCAGCACGCGATCGGCCGAGGCGGGGTCAGCGTCGTCGCGATGCCGGGAGACATCGCCTCGCAGCCCGCCCCGGAGAAGTCGATCGAGCACGCCCTGGTCACCTCGCGGCCGACGGTACGGCCCGGTGACGCGGAGATCGAGAAGCTCTGCCGCATGGTCGACGAGGCGAAACGTGTGACATTGTTCTGCGGCAGCGGCACGGCGGGCGCCCACGCCGAGGTGATGGAGTTCGCCGAACGGGTGAAGTCCCCGGTCGGGCACGCGCTGCGCGGCAAGGAATGGATCCAGTACGACAACCCCTACGACGTCGGAATGAGCGGGCTGCTCGGCTACGGCGCTGCCTACGAGGCGACCAACGAGTGCGATCTCCTCATCCTGCTCGGCACCGACTTCCCGTACAACGCCTTCCTCCCCAACGATGTGAAGATCGTCCAGGTCGATGTGCGCCCCGAGCACCTCGGCCGCCGCTCCAAGCTGGATCTGGCGGTCTGGGGCGATGTCCGCGAGACACTTCGCTGTCTGACTCCCCGGGTGAAGGTCAAGACCGACCGCAAGTTCCTCGATCGGATGCTGAAGAAGCACGCCGACGCGCTGGAGGGCGTGGTCAAGGCGTACACCCGCAAGGTCGAGAAACACATTCCGATCCACCCGGAGTACGTCGCCTCGGTACTGGACGAACTGGCCGACGACGATGCCGTGTTCACCGTCGACACCGGCATGTGCAATGTCTGGGCGGCCCGCTACCTCTCGCCCAACGGCAAGCGCCGCGTCATTGGTTCCTTCAGTCACGGCTCGATGGCGAACGCGTTGCCGCAGGCCATCGGCGCCCAGTTCATCGACCGGAGCCGGCAGGTGGTGTCGATGTCCGGCGACGGCGGATTCACCATGCTGATGGGTGACTTCCTCACCCTGGTGCAGTACGACCTGCCGGTGAAGGTCGTGGTGTTCAACAACTCCTCTCTCGGCATGGTCGAGTTGGAGATGCTGGTCGCCGGACTGCCGTCCTTCGGTACGGCCAACAAGAACCCGGACTTCGCGGCGATCGCCCGGGCCGCCGGGGCGTACGGCGTCCGGGTCGAGAAGCCCAAGCAACTGGAAAGCGCCCTCAAGGACGCCTTCAAGCACAAGGGCCCGGCGCTCGTCGATGTCGTCACCGACCCCAACGCGCTGTCCATCCCGCCGAAGATCAGCGCGGACATGGTGACCGGATTCGCGCTCTCCGCCAGCAAGATCGTGCTGGACGGGGGAGTGGGCCGGATGGTCCAGATGGCCCGGTCCAACCTGCGGAACGTGCCCCGCCCCTGACCCGAGGCCGGCGCGGAAGACGGTGCGGAAGCCGGGACGGGGTTCGGCCGGCCCTCCGCTGCCCGCGGCCAGCCGGATCACCTGCGCGAGGCCGACGCCCCGAACGACCGTTTCACCCGGACAGCGGTCCGCAACGGCCCTCCTCGACCAGTTCGACGGAGTCGGCGTCGGTGAGATCGGTGCGGGTGCGGCGGTGGCGCCGGCCGATGTCCCAGGCATCCAAGCGATTGGAGTGATCCGGGTGCAGTTGAAGGACATTGGCCCGGTGACCGGGGGCGAGTACGTCCCGTTCCGCGTCGAGATCGCGGACGGCGCTGATCAATCCGTCGCCGTCTACGACGACTCGGAGCAGCCCGTTGGCGCGTACGAATCCTTCGCGTGCCGGGCCGGTTGCCGAACCATCCGCTGATTCGGTCGCGTACCCGGTCGACGTGACCGCGTGTTCCGGAATCGCCGAGCCGTCCAGCAGACACCCGCAGGACACACGACAACGGCCGGCCGGTGGAGCGGTGATCCGCTTCACCGACCGGCCGCGGCGCGTATCGTGACGGTTCACAGCAGCCGCAGCCCCCCGGGGCCCAATCCGTTCGTCAGGGTCTCCACGAGCAGGTCGAACAGGGTCGGCCCCCGCCCTGCCAGGGCGTCGTCCAGCCGTCGTCGGACCGCGGGCCTGTTGGTGGGGTGCACCCGGTCCAGACTCTGCCGCAGATAGCGTGCCGTCTCCGCATGGCCCAGGGCCTGCGCGGAGAGCGCGTGGTCCCGCCACTCGAAGACGAAGTCGTCGTCCGGTGCGCCCATCCCGCCGCTGAGACAGTCCGCGAGCGCGTCGAAGTTGCTTCCGAAATACCCGCCGGGACCGTTCACGGCCTCGCCGATCACTGTCCAGAACTGCTCCAGGCCGGTGACCCGGGAGCCGTCGATCACATAGGTCACGGTCATGGGTGGAGGGTACAAGTCCGGTTGCCTCCACCCGTCCGTGATCCGCGCCGCAGGTGGGGGGCTACGGCGCGGATCGGTTCGGGGCCGGGCTTCAGCAGCCCTGGTCGATCAGGTCGAAGGTGGCGTAGTGGTCGCCGGTGTAGTAATCCTCCTGCGCCTCTTCACCCGTGACGATGCGCCGCGCGCCGCGGGTCGGGGAGCCGGGGGTGATGACCGTGTACTCGTGGTAGTAACCGGTGCTCCGGCCAGGCAGGACGCCTTCACGGTTCTGGAACACGGAGCCGTCCTGCGAGTACGGGAACGGGCCGCCGGCCTCGATCAGGTCGAGGGTGTCGTGCGCCTGGGCGGGCAGTGCCGAGTAACAGATACTGCCGACCGAGGTGGTGCCGGCCGGGGTGGTGATGGTCGAGGCGGTGACGGCCGGGGAGGCGGCGGTGGCGGTTGTGGCGACTGAGCCGCCGACGAAGAGGACGGACAGGAGGGTGGCAGCGCCACCGAGCGTGGTGATCCGTGGGGGGATTCGCATAGCCACCATGATGACGCGCGTAGACACGGGGCCGTCAACGCCAATCGATGTGAATTTTTTGGAAGTTGACCGGAGGGGCGGAAATGTGACGCCGATGTGTCCGGGGTCGGCGGGTCGTTCCTGTCCGCCTGTTCACTTATTGATGAGTCGACAAGCGTGGCGGCCGGTCTGTGGGGCATGCATCCCCGTGGAGATGTTCCGCGAAGGCGTTCGGCGATACGGCGAACAGGGGGCGATTCACTGTGCGGGCGGGGGAAATGATGAAGCGTCGGGGACAGGTCGATTCCATGGCGGACGGGCCGACTCACGAGCCCGGGGCGCAGGGACAGCAGCCGATCCGGCTGCATCGCAGACTGGCCCATACCGATCTGGCGGCCGTGAGCGAAGTGCGTTGTGCGTTAAGGGAGTTCTTGCGCTACCGGTGGCGGGCCGAGCCGGCCGAGGTGGCGGAGCTCCTGCTCAGTGAACTGGTGACCAACGCACTGATCCATACGCGGCACGGCGCGGTCGTCACATTGAGCGTGGCGTCCGCCGGACTGCGGGTGGAAGTACGGGACTTCGTGTCCGGGCTGCCCCCGTCGTACGTACCGGACGCCGACGACGGTACGCACGGCCGGGGGCTGTTCCTGGTGGAGAGCCTCGCGGACGCCTGGGGGGTCGGCGCGCACGCGCTGGGCAAGGTCGTCTGGTTCGAACTGCACGGCGAGAGGCCCTGAGAGCCCGGAGAAGACCGGGCCGTCAGGGCCTCTTGCGACGAATCAGCACATCCATGTGGACATGTGGATCAGCGGATCAGCCGAACTGCTGCTCCAGATCCTTCAGTTTCCGCTCCAGCGAATCGAGCCGGGGCAGTGCCTGGGTGTCGTCCTCGGCGGTGAGGTCGACGGTGATCGGATCAAGCGCGTTCCGCTCCGGGGCGCCGGCGTTCGGGCCCGTCACGGCCTGCAGGGACGGCCGGGGGCGCAAGGACAGTTGCCCCGGCTCGGATACGGCGGGCTCCACGACGGACTGCGCGGAGGCCGGCGTCGGGGCGATCGCCTGGATGTCCACCTGGGTGCCGCCCCGGCCGACCCGGCGCCAGGCCCGGTTCTGCCGGTTCAGCGCCTTGATGTGGGCTCGGTCCAGCTTCTCCTGGTCCTTCCTGCGGAGACGGTTCTGCTCCTTCTCCCGCCGGTCCTCACGTACGTCCTCGACCGCTTCGTCCAGGGTGCGTACGCCCTCCAGCAGCATCAGCGACCAGGCGCCGAAGGTCTCCCGGGGGGCACGCAGCCACCGTACGATCCGGATCTGCGGCAGCGGACGGGGCACCAGGCCCTGCTCGCGCAGCGCGGCCCGGCGGGTCTGCTTCAGTGCCCGGTCGAAGAGCACCGCCGCCGAGAGCGACATCCCCGCGAAGAACTGCGGGGCGCCCGCGTGGTCCATTCCGCGCGGCGCGTGCACCCAGTTGAACCAGGCTGCGGCGCCGGCGAACATCCATACGAGCAGCCGTGAGCCCAGCGCCGCGTCACCGTGGCTGGCCTCGCGCACCGCGAGTACGGAACAGAACATCGCGGCCCCGTCGAGGCCGAACGGAACGAGGTATTCCCAGCCCCCGGTGAGGCCGAGGTTCTGCTCGCCGAAGCCGACGAGCCCGTGGAAG
Organism: Streptomyces sp. NPDC057543; assembly: GCF_042801895.1. Lineage (NCBI taxonomy): Bacteria > Bacillati > Actinomycetota > Actinomycetes > Kitasatosporales > Streptomycetaceae > Streptomyces > Streptomyces sp. NPDC057543. The sequence goes on from NZ_JBHVFF010000084.1 coordinate 16,386, forward strand.
GAGAGCGCGGCGGCGACCGCCGCACAGCAGAAGAGCAGGATGTACGAGGCGGTGGCGTACAGCGCCTCCTTGCGTCTACGACGCTCCTCGCTGCGTTCCCAGCTGTCTTCGGTAGCGGAATTGTCAGCGGCGCGCTTGCCGCGTGCGACCACCGCGACCGCCGCCAGGACCCCCACGAGCAGCACGGCGCCCGGAAGCAGCCAATTCAGCGATATGTCGGTCAGTCTCATGCGCGGTCCCTTGCGTCGCGTAGGGCATTTCGGGCGCCATGATTGCCGAAACCCCGTCACTCTCAGGGGGTTTCGGGGCAAGAGAACGCCATTGGGTTGGCAGGGCATACGGATAGCCGGGATCTGATCGAATACCCGTACGCAGCCGATGATGTGCGTTCGAATAGTACTACCCGTGCAGGTGGTGTGAATCAATGAGTGGGCGTCAGTTTCCGTACTCGGTCCGTGTCGCAGGTACGGGGGCAGGTGACGCAGGTGTCCTCGGGGCGCAGCGTGTAGAAGAGGCAGCAGCTCGCCCGGTCACGGGTGGGCAGCGACCCGCCGTCCGGCCCGGTCAGTTCGCGGAAGCCCGCCGAGCCGACGAACGGATTCGTGGTGCCGGGCAGGAGTGCCTCCAGCTCGGCCATCGCCCGCCGCTCCTCGCCGAGGAGATGAGCGATGTACCAGAGGCCCTCGACGATTTCGTCCGTCGCCATGCCCCACAGCGCGCGCCTGCCGCGCCGCATACGTGATCCGAAGCCGTCCAGCACCGGGCCGATGTGGTCGGCCACCGCGGCGAGCACCTCGGCCCGCAGCGCCGCCTCGTCCGGGACGACCCGGGCGCCCGGCAGTCCGGCAGCGGGATCGTCCGGAAGACAGGCGAACTCCCGTACCCGTACGGTCAGATGGCCGAGCGCACGCTGGAACGCCACATCGTCGACGGGGATCCGGGGCACCCGCCGATACAGGAACCACGGCACCGTCACCAGCAGGCAGGCGGGCCAGGCGTACCGGTGTAGCCCGAAGCCGGCGACCACATCGGGGCGGGGCTGCCGGCCGTGGTCCCGCAGTACCTGGGCATGGTCCCAGGCGAGGAAGGCGTCGAGTGCGGCACCACCGGCCGCGAGCTCGCCCGCGCCCACCCAGCCGACGCCACGGGGTGCGGCGTCATCGTCCGTCAGCACCTCTGCGCGCAGGCCGGGGAAGACCTCGGTCAGACGCGTGTACGCGCCCGTCACGGCGGACGCGGTGGTGCCGGGGAGCACGGCGGGGAGTGTCATGCAGGGACCACCGAATCGCGATCGTTTGCAGGTAAGCCTTACCTTACCCGAACGGATCGATGTTTGAACTGTGGCCTGCTCCGCCTATCGTGCACAGGGGGCATGGCGCACGCGAGCCGCGCCCACGGCAGGCCGAGGAGGTCCGAGTGGAGCAGGGCAGCGCGAGAGAGCGGACGCGACCGACGTACGCGTCCGTCGCGTCCGCGACCACCCCGGCATCCGTACGCGTACCCGAACAGTCATGCGGCGAACAGGCGCGTGGTGCAGAGATGTACGGGGATCAGGCACGCACGGATCAGGCATGCAGGGAACAGGCGCGTGGCGAGCACACCCACAGCGAGCCGCCCGGCCCGCGCGCGGCGGTGCAGCGGCACTCCGTACGCGGCCAGGTCCTCGACGCCCTGCGCGCAGCCCTGGTCGACGGCCGGCTGGTCCCGGGACAGGTGTACTCCGCACCGGCCCTCGGCGCCCGCTTCGGGGTCTCCGCGACCCCGGTGCGCGAGGCGATGCAGCAGCTGGCCGTCGAAGGCGCCGTCGAGGTCGTACCGAACCGCGGATTCCGGGTGTCCCAGCGGAGCCCGCGGGAGCGGGCCGAGCTGACCGAGGTACGCGCGCTGATCGAAGTCCCCGTCATACTGCGACTGGCCCGTACCGTCCCGTCGGCCCGCTGGTGCGCCCTGCGCCCGCTGGCCGACGCCACGGTGACGGCCGCCGCCGTGGGCGACCGGGCGAGCTACGCCGAGTCCGACCGGGCCTTCCACGGCGCGGTCCTCGCGCTCTGCGGCAACGAGCAACTGGTGATGGTCGCCGACGACCTGCACCGCCGTTCCCAGTGGCCACCGGGAAACAACCCCGTCACCCGCCGCGCCGACCTGCTCGCCGACGCCGCCGAGCACACCGCCCTGCTCGACGCGCTCATCGCCCAGGACCTGACCGCCGTGCAGTCGCTCGTACGGGAACACTTCACCGGCGCCGAGAGCTGACCGAGCGCCGGCCCCCCGGGGGCTCAGTTCGCCTCGGCCGTCTCAGGCGGCGGTGGGTCCAGATGCGGGGCCAGCCAGGTCGGTACGCCCCCGAGCAGCCGGAAGAGCCGGCCCGCCTCGGCCCGCAGCCGGGTCGCCGCCTCCGGCTCCGGCTCCGAGTCCGCGAGGGCGATGAGGGCCGGGGCCGTACCGATCAGATAGCCCAGCTCCTCCCTTATCCGCAGGGACTCGGCGAAGCCGTGCCGGGCCTCCGCGAGCTCGCCCTCGCGCAGAGCCAGCAGGGCGAGATGGCGCCAGGTCGAGGAGAGCAGCAGGGCGTCGCCCTGAGCGGTCGCACCGGCGTGGGCCCTGCGGTACGCGGCGCGCGCGGCCTGCGGCGAGTCGGCGATGTTCTGTGCGATCAGGCCCCGGCGGAAGTCCAGCAGCGGGCGGCTCGGCGCGGAGGGGGCGAGCAGCGCGGCGGCCCGGCTCAGCGCGACGCTGGCCTCGTCGGCCCGGTCCCGTACGCCCAGGAGCGTCGACGCGTACGCCAGATGACCGCGCTCGCAGGCGGCCGCTCCGCGTTCGGCGTCGTCGTGGGCAAGCGCCTCGGCGGTGCGCAGCGCGTCTTCGGCGTCGGTCCAGCCCTGCCCGGTGTACAGGCACCGTTCGGTCAGCAGGGCCGTCCGCTGGAGTGCCGCCGCCGGATCGGTGGCGGCGTCGGGTTCGAGCAGCGCGGCGGCGTCCGTCCAGCAGGCGCGTGATCGCAGCCGCCATACCGCTGTCTGGAGCGGCGGATCGTCATCTGCTGTCGTTCCGGAACCAGACATGGCGGTATGCGCCACATTGCCCTCCCCGAGCGCGCCATTGAGCTGTTGAGTCTGGCCGCATCTCAGCACGGATTGGCACGCCGGGCCAAGGGGTCGGGTCAATGTCAGGTGAAAGATTTCACAAACGACGGGACCTGCCGGGAGCCGCGGCAGGTCCCCGACGTCAGCTCATACGCAGGGCGAGGAAGAAATCGAGCTTGTCCTCCAGGCGCGAAAGGTCACGCCCCGTCAACTGCTCGATTCGCCCGACCCGGTAGCGCAGCGTGTTGACGTGCAGATGGAGCCGGGACGCGCAGCGGGTCCAGGAACCGTCGCAGTCCAGGAACGCCTCCAGCGTCGGGATCAGCTCCGCGCGGTGGCGCCGGTCGTAGTCGCGCAGCGGGTCGAGCAGCCGTGCGGTGAACGCGCGGCGCACGTCGTCCGGGACGAACGGCAGCAGCAGGACGTGCGACGCCAGCTCGTGATGGCCGGCCGCGCAGACCCGGCCGGGGCGGGCCGCCGCCACCCGGCGGGCGTGCCGGGCCTCCTCCAGGGCGCCGCGCAGGCCTTCGGGCGAATGCACGGCCGCGCTGACACCCAGTGTCAGCCGGCCGTCGTCGGCGAGGCCCGCCGAGAGCGGTTCGCGGACGGCGGCGAGCAGCACATCGGCGTGGAGCGCGGAGTCCTCCTCGGCGGGTGCCCCGTCGGGAGCGGAGTCGTTGGCCGGTGCGAGCGCGGTGACGGCGGGCAGCGGTACGAGGGCCACCGCCTCGTCGCCCGTGTGGGCGACCGCGATCCGGTCCGCGGAGTCGGGGCCGGTGACCGCGGGGTCGACCAGGATCTCCTCCAGCAGCGCCTGGGCGACCGGGCCGCCCGCGACGGCGGAACCGGGGCCCCCGGCCGGGGCGCCCGCGACGGAGGCGGCCGGCCCGCCCGTGTCCGCGGAGCCCTCCGCGCCGCCCCACTCGACCCGCGCCACCACGACCTGCCAGTGCGGCGCGGCGCCGAGCCCCGGCAGCAGCACCGGGGCGGCGACCCGCAGCCGGGCGGCGATCTCGGCGGGCGGGGCGCCCGTCTGGACCAGCTCCAGGACTTCCTGGGCGAGCCTGCGGCGTACCGTACGGGCAGCGTCGCGCCGGTCCCGTTCGACCGCGATCAGCTGGGTGACGCCCTGGAGCAGATCCAGCCGGGCGGGCGGCCAGTCGCTCGCGTCCGCCTCGACCGCGAGCAGCCAGTCGGAGAGCACCGACTCGCGCACATCCCGGGACGCCGGGAGCGCGCCCCGCCCAGTGTTGCGGATCGGGAAGAGCGAATACGTGGTGCCGCCGACCGTGGTCCGGTGCGGGGCCCGACGGCCGGTGCGGGTGGCGGCCAGATGGTGGCCGGCGAGCGCCACGCCCACCGGTCCGGCCAGCGGCGCGTCACCGGCGCCCGCGATCAGCCGGCCGGTGGGGGAGAGTACCCAGGCATGCAGGTCGAGGTCGGAGCCGAGCAGATCGAGCACCACCTCGGGTCCGCCGCCCGCCGGTCCCGAGGTCATCAGCCTGCGGTGCCGGTCCACGACCGCGGCCAGGTCGCCCGCCCGCTCGCCGGACACCTGGCGCACCACATGTTCGGTGATCGTTGCGAACGCGACGGTCTCATGGACGGCGAAGAGCGGCAGCCGGTGCTTCGCGCACGCTTCCACCAGGTCGCCGGGAACATTGCCGAGCTCCGCCTCGCCCGCCGCCAGCCCGGCGACCCCGGCGCCCGCCAGGATCCGTACGAACGGCTCCGAGTCCGTGGCGTTCCGGCGCCAGGCCAGGCCCGACAGGACCAGCTCGCCGCCCGACAGATAGCGGCTGGGATCCCGCAGGTCGGTGGTCATCACGCCACGGACGGTCCTGTCCAGCTCGTCCTCGCCGCCGAGCAGCCGCAGGCCCAGCGCGTCGGTCTCCAGCAGTGCGCGCAGCCGCATCTCGTTGCCGCCGTCTCTTTCGTTGGTGCGGGTGAAAACTGGTTATTGCGGTGAGGTTACTGATCCCCGCCATTCGTTCGAATCTACAAGACGAGGAGATCGACCAGCCAACTCCTTCATGGTTTCGGTGACTGCACCGGGTGGAGCACGGCTTGTGTACTTGGCCCCACACCGCGTTAACAACACATGAACGACCAGTCGAGGGCCGGCCGTCCCCCAGCCCCAGCGAACGACCCGATTGAGAAGAAGAGAGCCACTCATGGACTTCCTTCGCCCCGCCAGCTGGGAGGAGGCGCTCGCCGCCAAGGCCGAGCACCCGACGGCTGTGCCCATCGCGGGTGGCACCGATGTGATGGTCGAGATCAACTTCGACCACCGGCGGCCCGAGTACCTCCTGGACCTGAACCGCATCGGAGAACTGTCCGAATGGGAGGTGGGCCAGGAGAGCGTACGGCTCGGCGCCTCCGTCCCGTACAGCCAGATCATGGAGCACCTGCGCGCCGAGCTGCCCGGACTGGCGCTCGCCTCGCACACCGTCGCCTCGCCGCAGATCCGCAACCGCGGTGGCGTCGGCGGCAACCTGGGCACCGCGTCGCCCGCCGGAGACGCCCACCCGGCACTGCTCGCCGCGGGCGCCGAGGTCGAGGCCGAATCCGTACGCGGAACCCGGCTCATCCCCATCGACGCCTTCTACACCGGCGTCAAACGCAACGCCCTCGAACCGGACGAGCTGATCCGGGCCGTGCACATCAAGAAGGCCGACGGGCCGCAGCAGTTCTCCAAGGTCGGCACCCGCAACGCGATGGTCATCGCGGTCTGCGCCTTCGGCCTGGCCCTGCACCCCGAGACCCGCACGGTCCGCACCGGCATCGGCTCGGCCGCCCCCACGCCCGTACGGGCGAAGGCGGCGGAGGAATTCCTGAACGCCGCGCTCGAAGAAGGCGGCTTCTGGGACAGCCGCACGATCATCACCCCGTCCATCGCCTCGCAGTTCGCGACGCTCGCCGCCGCCGCCTGCAACCCGATCGACGATGTGCGCGGCACCGCGAGCTATCGCAGGCACGCGGTCGGGATCATGGCCCGCCGCACCCTCGGCTGGACCTGGGAGTCGTACCGCGGCAACGGCCGCAGCACCGAAGGAGCTGCCTGATCATGCGCGTCAATTTCACGGTCAACGGACGCAGGCACGAGGCGGACGACGTCTGGGAGGGCGAGTCGCTCCTCTACGTGCTGCGTGAACGGATGGGCCTGCCCGGCTCGAAGAACGCCTGCGAGCAGGGCGAGTGCGGATCGTGCACCGTCCGTCTGGACGGTGTCCCGGTCTGCTCCTGCCTGGTCGCCGCAGGCCAGGTGGAGGGCCGCGAGGTCGTCACCGTAGAGGGCCTCGCGGATTTCGCCGCCCACCGCTCCCAGGCACACCCGGGCAGTGGCTGCGCCCGCGGCGCCTGTGGCACCGCACTCGACAAGGCACGCCAGTGGGAAGCCAAGCCGGCCGGCGAGGACGGCCGGGACACCGGTGAACTCTCCCCGATCCAGCAGGCGTTCATCGACGCCGGCGCCGTCCAGTGCGGCTTCTGCACCCCCGGCCTGCTGGTCGCCGCGGACGAACTGCTGGAACGCAACCCGGAGCCGTCCGACGCGGACATCCGCGAGGCGCTCTCCGGCAACCTCTGCCGCTGCACCGGCTACGAGAAGATCCTCGACGCGGTCCGCCTCGCGGCCGCCCGCGCGGAAGAAACGGTCTGACGATGGGCGTAACCGGCAACCCCACCAGCATCAACCAGGGCACCCGTACCAGGGGCGGCATCGGCGAGTCCACGCTCCGCCCCGACGGCATCCTGAAGGTCACCGGCGAGTTCGCGTACTCCTCCGACATGTGGCACGAGGACATGCTCTGGGGCCACACGCTGCGCTCCACGGTCGCGCACGCCGAGATCGTCTCCATCGACACCTCGGAAGCGCTCGCCACCTCCGGCGTCTACGCCGTACTCACCTACGACGACCTGCCGACCTCGGTGAAGAACTACGGGCTGGAGATCCAGGACACCCCGGTCCTCGCCCACGGCAAGGTCCGCCACCACGGTGAACCGGTGGCGCTCGTCGCCGCCGACCACCCCGAGACGGCCCGGCGCGCAGCAGCGAAGATCAGGGTCGAGTACCGCGAGCTGCCCGTCGTCACCGACGAGGCCTCGGCCACCGCCCCCGACGCGCCCCTCATCCACGAGGGCCGCGACGACCACCACGCGGGGCACGTACCGCACCCCAACATCGTCCACCGCCAGCCCATCGTCCGCGGCGACGCGGACGCGGCGGCGGCCCGCGCCGATGTCGTGGTCAGCGGAGAGTACGTATTCGGCATGCAGGACCAGGCCTTCCTCGGCCCCGAGTCCGGACTCGCCGTGCCCGCCGAGGACGGCGGCGTCGACCTGTACGTCGCCACCCAGTGGCTCCACTCCGACCTGCGTCAGATCGCCCCCGTCCTCGGCCTGCCCGAGGACAAGGTCCGCATGACGCTCTCCGGAGTCGGCGGCGCCTTCGGCGGCCGCGAGGACCTGTCGATGCAGATCCACGCCTGCCTGCTCGCCCTGCGCACCGGCAAGCCGGTCAAGATCGTCTACAACCGGTTCGAGTCCTTCTTCGGGCATGTGCACCGTCACCCCGCCAAGCTCTGGTACGAGCACGGCGCCACCCGCGACGGCAAGCTGACCCACATGAAATGCCGCATCGTACTGGACGGCGGAGCGTACGCCTCCGCCTCTCCGGCCGTCGTCGGCAACGCCTCCTCGCTCGGCGTCGGCCCGTATGTCGTCGACGACGTGGACATCGAAGCCATCGCGCTCTACACCAACAACCCGCCGTGCGGGGCCATGCGCGGCTTCGGCGCGGTCCAGGCGTGCTTCGCCTACGAGGCCCAGATGGACAAGCTCGCCGCCGAACTGGGCATGGACCCGGTCGAGTTCAGGCAGATCAACGCCATGGAACAGGGCAGCGTCCTGCCGACCGGACAGGTCGTCGACTCGCCCGCCCCGGTCGCCGAGCTGCTGCGCCGGGTCAAGGCCATGCCGCTGCCGCCCGAGCGCCAGTGGGAGATGGCCGGCGAACAGGCCGACGTACGGGCCCTGCCCGGCGGACTCTCCAACACCACCCACGGCGAAGGCGTCGTACGCGGCATCGGCTACGCGGTCGGTCTCAAGAACGTCGGCTTCTCCGAAGGCTTCGACGACTACTCCACCGCCCGGGTGCGGATGGAGGTCATCGCCGGCGAACCGGTCGCTACGGTGCACACGGCCATGGCGGAGGTCGGGCAGGGCGGCGTCACCGTCCACGCCCAGATCGCCCGTACCGAACTCGGCGTCGCCCAGGTCACCATCCACCCGGCCGACACCCGGGTCGGCTCGGCCGGCTCCACCTCCGCATCCCGGCAGACGTACGTCACCGGCGGCGCCGTGAAGCACTCCTGCGAGGCCGTCCGCGAGAAGGTCCTGGAGATGGGCCGCCGCAAGTTCGGTACGTACCACCCCGCCTGGGCCACCGCCGAACTGCTCCTGGAGGGAGGCAAGGTCGTCACCGACGGCGGCGAGGTGCTGGCCGACCTGGTCGACGTACTGGAGGACGAAGCGGTCGACATCGAGCTGGAGTGGCGCCACCGGCCCACCGAAGCCTTCGACCTCCGCACCGGACAGGGCAACGGCCATGTCCAGTACTCCTTCGCCGCGCACCGCGCGGTCGTCGAGGTCGACACCGAGCTCGGCCTGGTCAAGGTCATCGAACTGGCCTGCGCCCAGGACGTCGGTAAGGCACTCAACCCGCTGTCGGTCCTCGGCCAGATCCAGGGTGGCACCCTCCAGGGCATGGGCATCGCCGTCATGGAGGAGATCCTCGTCGATCCGAAGACCGCGAAGGTGCGCAACCCGTCCTTCACGGACTACCTGCTGCCCACCATCCTCGACACCCCGACCATCCCGGTCGACGTGCTCGAACTCGCCGACGACCACGCCCCGTACGGGCTCCGTGGCATCGGTGAGGCCCCCACCCTGTCGTCGACCCCGGCCGTCCTCGCGGCGATCCGGAACGCGACGGGCCTGGAGCTCAACAGGACTCCGGTACGCCCCGAGCACCTCACGGGCACCTGAGTCCCGGCTCCTCCCGAACCCTCCGGGCGGTGCGTGCCTCCCAGGAACGTCACACTTCCGTTGCCCGCACCGCCCGGAGTACTCAAGTGCCGCACTTCTCATGGTCGTTGGCGCAACGAGTAGTCACCGCAGCAACGCAGTCCCGTGGTGACGAAGCAGTCCCGCGGTATCGCAGTCCCGTGGTGACGAAGCAGTCCCGCGGTATCGCAGTCCCGTGGTGACGAAGCAGTCCCGCATTTCCGTAGTACCAGCACATTCCACTCTGCATGCACAGTTCGTCTCGGGCCGTCCCCCGGGTCGTGCCGCCAGCGCAGTCATCCCAAATCCCGCATATCGATTCTTCATCGCGGGTGCCCCTGTGAACCTTGGGAGTCAGGCATCATGACCCAGCAGTCAGTGGAGCCCGGGACCATTGCGGAGGACGCGGGCTCCGGCTCGCGCATCCCCGCAGGAAGATCCTGGCTCGACCGGTACTTCCACATCTCCGAACGCGACTCGACCGTCGCACGCGAAGTGCGCGGCGGCATCACGACCTTCATGGCGATGTGCTACATCCTTCTGCTCAACCCGCTCCTGCTGTCCGGACCGGATGTGGCGGGCCACCGGCTCAGCCACGCCGGGCTGATCACGGCGACCGCGCTCGCCGCCGCCGTCTCCACCCTGCTGATGGGCTTCATCGGCAAGGTGCCGCTCGCTCTCGCCGCCGGGCTCTCCGTCTCCGGCGTGCTCGCCACCCAGGTGGCGCCGCACATGACGTGGCCGCAGGCCATGGGCATGTGTGTGATGTACGGCGTGGTGATCGTGCTGCTGGTCGTCACCGGGCTGCGCGAGATCATCATGAACGCGATACCGCTGGCCCTGAAGCACGGCATCACCATCGGCATCGGCATGTTCATCGCGCTGATCGGTCTCGTCAACGCCGGCTTCGTCGGCAAGGGCGCCCCGGTCACGCTCGGCGTGGGCGGACAGCTCTCCGGCTGGCCCGTACTGCTCTTCTGCGTCACCCTGCTGCTCATCTTCATGCTGCAGGCCCGCAATGTGCCCGGCGCGATCCTGATCGGCATCGTCGTCGGCACCGTTCTCGCCGTCGTCGTCAACGCAGTCGGCGACATCAGCCCCAAGGCATGGGGCGGCAGCGCACCCGAACTGCAGGGCGGCGCCGTCTCGATGCCCGACTTCGGGCTCTTCGGCCACGTCGAGTTCGGCGGCTGGGGCGACATCGGCGTCATGACCGTAGGCATGATCGTCTTCACCCTGGTGCTGGCCGGCTTCTTCGACGCGATGGCGACCATCATCGGCGTCGGTACCGAGGCCGGGCTCGCCGACAGCAAGGGCCGGATGCCCGGCCTGTCCAAGGCGCTGTTCATCGACGGCGCGGGCGGGGCGATCGGCGGCGTCTCCGGAGCCTCCGGCCAGACCGTCTTCATCGAGTCGGCGACCGGCGTCGGCGAGGGGGCCCGCACGGGTCTGTCCTCCGTCGTCACCGGTGTGCTCTTCGCCGCCGGACTGTTCTTCACCCCGCTCGCCCAGATCGTGCCGGGGCCGATCGCCGCCGCCGCGCTGGTCGTCATCGGCGCGATGATGATGCAGAATGCCCGCCATGTCGACTGGAGCGACCGCTCCGTCGCAGTGCCGGTCTTCCTGACGGTCGCCCTGATGCCGTTCACGTACTCCATCACCGCCGGTGTCGGCGCCGGAGTGATCTCCTTCGTCGCGATCAAGGCGGCGCAGGGCAGATTCCGTGAGGTCGGCGCGTTCATGTGGGTGCTGACCGGTGTGTTCGTCGTGTACTTCGCGCTCAGCCCGATCGAGAGTTGGATGGGGGCCAAGTAGGCCCGACCGTAACGCGATCGGTCCGTCCGTAAGCGATCGACCCGTCCCTCCGCACCCCCGTAGAAGGAGAAACGTCATGCTGGACATCGCCGAAGAGCTCAACCGGTGGGTCGAGCAGGGACGCGACTTCGCCGTGGCCACCGTCGTGGCGGTCGGCGGGAGCGCCCCCCGGCAGCCGGGAGCCGCCCTCGCCGTCGACCGCGACGGCACGGCGATCGGTTCGGTCTCCGGGGGGTGTGTGGAGGGCGCGGTGTACGAGCTGTGCGAGCAGGCCCTCGACGACGGCAGGACCGTCCGGGAGCGGTTCGGCTACAGCGACGAGGACGCCTTCGCGGTTGGGCTGACCTGCGGCGGCGTCATCGACATCCTGGTCACACCGGTCCGTGCGGACGACCCCGCACGGACGGTGTTCGCC
>NZ_JBHVFF010000085.1:0-27616 GCF_042801895.1 Streptomyces sp. NPDC057543
GCACAAGGGCATGCCCTTGTGCCGGGGGCGCGGTCAGGATGAGGCCGGCGTGCGGGTCAGCGCACGGCGTAGGCCTTGATCAGGGTCTGCTCGATCTTGCTGCCGTTGGTGTCCTGCGCCTTGACGCGCAGGGACACGTAGCTCGAATCCGGGTTGCTCACGGACACCTTGAAGCTGCCGTCGCTCTGGCTCTTGACCTTCGCGGGCCGCCAGGTGGCACCCTCGTCGGAGGACGCCTCCACCTCGACCCCGTCGATGTCCGGGGTGGCGCCGTTCTGGAGGACGAACGCCAGGTCGAAGTGGTAGGTGTTGCCGCCCTGGGTGGCGTTCTCCGCGTCCAGGCCCAGGCCGTACCTCGGCCAGAGCAGTGCCAGATCCTCCTGGCCGTTCGCCGGCCGGGCGGACTTGAACGTCCAGGCGGTGCCGGCCTTCGTGGACAGCGGGAACCACGCCGGGTGCTCGGTGTCCATGGTGATCCGGTAGGTCGCCGGGTCGGGGCTGACCGGCAGGGTCGTGAGCGAGAACCAGCCCTGCTCCTTGAGGAGTTTGTCGTCCTGGTACAGCCGCACCGTCGACGTGGTGCCGTTGTCACCCTGGAAGTAGGCGTAGTGTCCGGGCTGACTGTCGCCCATCTCCATCATGTTGAGGGTGACCTTGTCACCGTCGCGGAACGCGAGGGTGGTCTCCGGTCCGGTCGGGCCGTTCGCCGCACCCAGCCAGGTCTCCTCGCGCTGCTCGCCCGGGCTGTAGTTGCGGATGAGGTCTCTCATGCTGGTGATGATGTCCTTGCGGTCCGGGTAGACCGTGTGCCACCACCCCATGTCCTTCATCGTCGGCCACTTGCTGCCGGTGGAGTACCACTCCTCCCGGTCCACCGGGGCGTCGTAGAAGTCCACGAGCTGGGTGATGAAGGTTTCTCCCGGGCGGATCGCCGAGTCGGTGTCGCCGATCAGAGTGCCCTTGGTGCCGCGGTAGTGGGACTTCACCACGGCCGAGTTCTCCGTGGTGACCGCGTCGGTGGGGTCGGCCGGAATTCCACCGGGAACCATCAGCGCGATGTTGTACGCGTAGGGGTCTTTCTTGATGCCCTGCAGGTTGATCCGCGTGGGACCGTCGGCCATCCGGCCGAAGAGCACCGCGCCCTCGTCCTGGGTGAGGGTCCAGGCCGGGATGTCAGTGCCGGTGACGCGCGGCACGCTGGTGGCGTAGACGCCGGGCCGGTCGTTGACGATGATCGCTGCCTTCGCGCCGGCACCGGCCACCGCGGCGATCTGGTCGACGACCTTCAAGGTGGCGTCGCGGGTGACGACCGCGAGCTTGCCGTCGAGGTCCTTGCCGGCCAGGTCCTCCGGCCGTCCCGTGCCGGCGTCGATCGCCTGGAGCTTGCTGGAGCCGTACAACCGGGCCGCATAGAGCACCGGCGTGAGCGGGAGCGAGCCTCCCTGTCCGGCATAGGACGCCCGGATCACCGGCGAGTACCTGCGGTCCTGGAAGTTGAACTCGAAGGTGCCGTCCGTCACCGGCTTGGTGGGCACCACATAGGCGTGCTTCGCGAACAGGCTCGACGTACCCTTCATGTAGTCGATCCCCTTCTTGCCGGGGAGGCTCTGGCGGTACCCGAGCTTGTAGTTGCTCGACTGCGACTCCTTGGGGGTCGCGACCTTGACCTCCTTGCCCAGCCTGGCGTCCATGGTGATCGTCCGGTCCGCCCTCAGATCCACGACGGGCTCACCGGCGAGCGTGTTGCTCACGGCGAGGCCCGTGGCCTTGTCCTTCGTGTACACGATGCCCATGACGGAGTAGCGACCCTGCGGCAGCGCGACGGTCTTGGTTCCGCCCTGGGGGAAGACCTCGCTGACGACCCCGTTGTCCAGGTCGAACACCGCGAGTTCGCCGGACGCCGGGTCTCCGTTCCGGTCGATCGTGTTGACGGTGAGGTCGACGGTGGGCACGTCCTTCGTGGCGCCGACGGTGGTGCGGATCGCGGTGCCGTCGGGCGCGGTGGCGGTGATGATGCCGGTGTAGTCGCCCACGGCGCCGAGTTCGGGGTGGTAGGTCACCGTCACGCTCGCGGTGGAGTTCGCCGGGACCGTCACACTGTTGGCGCTGAGCGTGAACATGCCGTCCGGCGGGGACGCCGTCTCCCCGGCGCTGAACAGGCGGAGCGACAGCGTGGTGTCCGCCGCGGAGGTGTTGACGTAGTCGATCGTCTTGGTGACCGGCGCGCTTTCGGCCGACTTCTTGCCCATGCTGATGACGGCGGGGCTGGAGTACATCGTGGCGTCGATCGCCTTGGGCACGTCGACGCGGCCGTTACCGCCCTGGTAGGCGTTGTACGAGCCCTGCTTGGCGGTGCTGACCAGCACCTGCTTGAGCCGGTCGGCGGACCAGTCGGGGTGGCGCTGGACGAGGATCGCCGCTGCGCCGGACACGTGCGGGGTGGCCATCGAGGTGCCGTTGGCCGCGGTGTAGTTGGCGTCGACCGGGGTGCCCATCGTGGTGCCGGCGGCGCGGGCGGCGACGATGCCCACGCCCGGTGCGGTGATCTCCGGCTTGACCGCGAAGGTTTCCTTGACCGGGCCGCGGCTGGAGAAGTTCGCGAGCTGGTCCTGCTTGCTCACCGCGCCGACGGTCAGTGCGTCCTGGGCGGCACCGGGCGAGCTCACGGTCCCCTTGCCCGGGCCCTCGTTGCCGGCCGCGATGACGAACAGCGACCCGGAGGACGCGGTGAGCTGGTTGACGGCCTGGCTGATCGGATCGGTGCCGTCGCTGGGGACCGAACCGCCCAGGCTCATGCTGATGACGTCCGCGCCCTGGGCCGCTGCCCACTCCATGCCGCCGATGACCATCGACTCGGAGCCCGAACCGGCCGTGTTGAGGACCTTGCCGATGTACAGGTCGGCGCCCGGTGCCACACCCTTGAGCCTGCCGCCCGACGCGGCACCCGAGCCGGCGATGGTCGAGGCGACATGCGTGCCGTGACCGTGGTGATCGACCGCGTCGGGGTCGTCGCTGAAGTTCTGCGTCTTCTTCACCTGCCCCGCCACATCGGGGTGGTTGGGGTCGATTCCGGTGTCGAGGATGGCGACCTTGGTGCCGGTGCCGTCGTAGCCGGCCGCCCACGCCTCCGGGGCGCCGATCTGCGGCACACTCTGGTCCAGCGCCACGTGCACCGGCTTGTCGAGCCAGAGCTTCTTGATGCCACCGGCAAGCTTCGGTGCCTTTGCCGCGCCGGTGCTGTCGTCGTCGACCGCCTCCCAGAACGTCGCCGCCTTCGACTTGCCGGCGTGCAGCGCCACCGCGTTGGCACTGGGCAGCTCGTCGTCCTTCACCGAACCGGCCGGCGCGGCTTTCTCGAGCGCCTTGCCGGCCTTGCCCGGCGCGCCCCCGTAGGTCGCGATCAGCGGTACGGCGGAACGGTGCGCGTCGTCGTAGCCGTACTCGACCAGCTTGGTGACGTTGAACAGCTCGCGGTCGAGCTCGTTGGCGGCGAGGTAGGGCTGTGCTTTCTCCGGGATGACGTAGACCTCGTCACCCACCTTCATGGAGGTGAACGCCGCCGGGGTGCCGTCGGCCGCGGGCTCGACCGTCGCCGCCTGGAAGCCGTTGGCGTGACGCTCCAGCGTCACCACTTCGCCCGTGACGAGGGTGAGCTTGTGCGTGGCGACAACGGGGCTGTTTTGCTGCGGCCGGCTCGCCTGGGTGGCCGGCGTCTCGGCGGTGGCGATGGCGGGGATGCTCAGTGTCCCGGCCACGCAGGCCGTGGCCAGCAGCGCCGTGAGCGTGCGATGTGAACGGTGTGGCAAGCGCCGGAGTATGGGGATGGTCAGGTGGACCGGGAGCCTGGATGCCCCGGCCGGTGGTGACTTTCTCATGCGGCAATGACCTTTTCTGAGGGGAGAATGCGCGCGGATACCGCGCGGTTGCGGGGATTGCGCAACGCGCCGAATGGCTGCGATGAATGTGGTGCGTGCCGCCAGTGCTGCTTCGGGCCGATCGGCGGTGCAGAGCCGGGCGGCGAGCGACGCGTCCCGCTCTGGCGGCAGTGACCTGGCACCGGTCGGTCGGCCTGCGGGGTTCGTCCCGGAACCCGGCCTCGTCGGGAATCCGGGACCGGTCGAGGCGATCCGTCAGATGTGACCGCGCGGCAGAAGCCTTGCGGGCGCGGGGGACGAGTGGCGGCAGGCGGAGGTGATGATTCCATGACGCCGAGTGTTGTTCACGCACCGGCCACCGGACGACTGGGCAGATGACCCAATTTTGCTGCCGCGCCCGCCTAACGGTGCGCGCGGGCCAAGCTGTCGACGACGACGCCGGCTTCGACGACCTTCACGGCCAGCGCCGTCCGGGACGAGACCTCGAGCTTGCGCATCGCTGTCTCCACGTGCCGCGCGACCGTCTTCGGCGACAGGATGAGGACGCCGGCGATCTCCCGGTTGGTCCGGCCTCCGACGAGCAGCCGGACTACGTCGAGCTCACGGGGAGACAGTTGATCGCCGTAGCTTCGCCGTCCACCGTGCCACGACGGGCGCTTCACCCCGACACCGGATGCACGCAGTGTGTGCATGACGCGCTCGGCGTCGCCACGAGCGCCGAGGGTGGACAAGCCCTGGAAGATTTCCGTAAGGAGGGAGAGAGCCACATCGGACTGGTCCGCACGTAGCAGACAACGGGCCTGTCGCTCACGGCTGAGCAGGGCGTCGTACGGCCGCGGAAGGCCCTGCCACGCGTCGGCCGCACGCGCGAACAGTTCGGCGGCGCTGAGGGGATCGTCCTGATGCTGGGCCAGGATCGCCCTGCAGGCCGACAAGGCGGCGTGCGGCCCGGGTGCGCGGCGATCACGCACTCCCGCTGCGAATGCGTCGACCAGGTCGCCGGCCTCGTCGATGCGGCCGGCCATGAGTAGTGCCTCGGCCCGGACCGGGGCGAGTTCGGTGGCCCAGATCCACGTGCCCTTGCGTTCCAGGAACCGGATCGGCCCGTCGGTCAACCGCAGCACGTCGTCGACCCGCCCGGCGCCGAGCCTGAGCCTGGCCAGGGCGCCGGCAGGTTCGACGGAATACTCCGCACCGCCATGTCGGTCCGCCTGTTCAAGGACGCGTCGCAGGCACTCGTCCGCTCTGTCCTGGTCGCCGCGGGCCGCATACAGCAAGCCGGTGACCACGGTCGGCGCCAGGCGGCTCACCGGCTGCAGGAGTTCCTCGTCATCGGCCAGCGACAGGGCCCGGTCGGCCAGCCCGTCCCAGGCTCCGGTGAGCCAGTCCAGCTGAGCCAGCGTCACCTGCCCCTTCCTGCGGAGCTTCTGGTACTGATACGTGTCGGCCAGTCCTGCGGCCAGCGTGAGCGCCCGCCTCGCCTCCGGGTACCTCCCCCAGATCAGTGCCATGTGCCCGACGTTGTGATGGCCGATCGTGATCTGCTGCCTCTCCGCCGCGGTGGGCGCGTCATCGGCGATCAATGCCGCCTCGGCCCACCCCTCCCCCTCACCGAGCAGCAAGAGCCCGCCCGCCCGTCCGACCCGGATGCTCAGCCGGTCCTCCGGCGCCATCGAGACCGGCACCTGCGCGACGCGCCGCAGCCACCTGAGATGTTCGGCCGCCGGTGTCGTCGTCCCGTACGGCAGGCCGAGGAACATCATCGCGCGAACGGCCTTCGCCGGGTCGTGTCCGAGGTCGGGCAGCGCTCGTTCCATCTCGATTCGGGACTGCTCGAACGACTCCGTCTGCTGCAGCAGACGGGCGACATGGAAGCGGATCTCCGCCGCCTCGCTCGGCGTCGGCTCACCGCTCTCCAGCGCGAGACGGAGAGCGTCCATCAGTTCACGGTAGCGTTCGTGCCCGCTGAGCAGACAGAAGGGAACCTTGCCGGTCAGCCGCACCACGTCGGCGGGCGGCAGGTCGGCGTTGGTGAGCAGATCGTGCACCAGGACGACCGCCGTCGCATCGTCACCCGAGGCGAGGGCGAGGTCGGCAGACTGTTCCGTGTACCGGCACCACGCCGTCGTGTCGCCGGCTTCCCGGAAGTGGCGCGCGAGCTGGGCGACCGGGGGCGGGGTGGTGTCTTCGAAAACGTGTGCGGCACGCAGGTGCATCGCCCGTCGCTGCGGCACAGGAATCGCCTCGTACACCGCGCGGCACGCCAGCATGTGCCGGTACGAGACCAGCCCGCGTTGGTCCTCCCTCAGCAGCCCCGAACCCACTGCTTCCGCCAGGCCTGCCAGCCTGCTCGCCGGATCGCCTTCCGGAGCCATCACCTCGACGACGGCGTCCTCGGGGGCGGGGTCGGCGAGTACGGCGGCCGCGCGCAACGCAGCCTGCGCCGCCGGGCCGAGCCGTGCGCTGCGTTCCAGTACGACGTCCCGCACTGTCGGCGGTACGTCGATCTCACTCAGCCGCTGCCACACCCAGGAATCACCCCGCCGGGTCATATCGGCGCGGTTCCACATCAGCCGGACGGACTCCTCGACCGCGAGCGGAAGCCCGTCGGTCCGGTCGTGCAGGATGGTCGCCAATTCGTCGGAAGCTCGTTCCCCACCCAGCATCGAGGACACCATCGCGGCAGTGCCGGGGACGTCCAACGGCTCCAACGACAGCCGCAGCCGCGCCGCCCCCGTCGGTTGCCGCGACGACAACCGCAGCAGCAGAGAGTCCGGCGCGATTTCCTCCGGGCGGTAGCTCACCAGCAGACTGACCTGTTGTCGCGGACGCGATGTCAGAAACAGCAGAAACTCCAGGGTGGCCTCATCCGCCCAGTGCATGTCCTCAACCGTGAGCAACCCGATCTCGAGCCGTACGAGGATCTCCTCGATGGCCCGGAACAGCCGGTGTCGTGCCGCTGCCGCGTCTTCGGCCAGGTCGGGTGCCGGCGGCAGCGCCGATGCCCACTCGGGAAACAACGGCCGAAGCGCCCCCGCCAACGCGCTCAGGCCGAGCCGGGCGACGTCCTCGGTGGCCGGCCGGATCGCGTCCACCACCGGCCCGAGCGTAAAAGGCTGCCGAACAGCCGGACACGCCGCCAGCAGCACCCGCTGCCGGGCCGGAGCATGCGCCGCGAGCAGCTCCTGGATCAGTCGGCTCTTACCGATCCCGGCTTCGCCCTCGATCAGTACGACCACCGGCGGGTCGGACAAAGCGGCTTTCAAGGCGGCGAGTTCGCGCTCGCGTCCGACCAAAGCGGGTGATGCGATCGCCGGCAGGTCGCGTGTGTCGGAATCGCTGGTAGACATTCGCCCCACTGTCGGAGACAGGCGACGGCGTGCCCCAACCGCCGTCTTCCGTGGACAATATGACCAGAGGTTACAAGGCGGCGTGGCGAGGGGATAGGCCACGTTCAAGGCGTGGTGCAGAGGGCGATCACTGTGGAGTTCCAGGGCTGGGGTTTGTGCTGCCGTCGCGCTCGCCCGGGGGCAGAGAACTCCGTGTCACTTGCCTCGGACTCACATCGGTCCGCTCCGCCGCCGAGGCGCTACGGACCGGCGGGACGCCGCACCGGTGCCGCGTTCTTGCACCGTGCGCGGTCTTTGGCTGCCGGTTTTCACGAAGCGGCGTCACGTGCTGTGCCGAAGCTCAGCAGTTGTCACCCCGGCAGAGCTGACGGAAAAGGCAGACGGAGCAGCCTGACTCGCCGAACTCCTTGAGCGTCGGCGTCGGGTCGGTGAGCAACCGAATAGCCAGTCGGCGGATCCCGCCGCGGAATACCCGTCCGCAGATCCCGCCGCGGAACACCCGTCCGCAGCCGGTACAGGATCCCGTTGGTCACCTCCGGTGCCTCTTGCGTCGCCTGCCTGAGAGCCGAGGACTCTCCGTATCGGCTCTCGGCGGCTTGGGGATGAGGAACGACATCGCGATGGGGGCGGTCGAACCAGCCACCCCCAACCGGGGTCGGTCCACCAGACGGCCACTGCCTCGGCGACCTCGACCTGGCCGAGGAGTTGCTCGCCGAGGACCTGCCGCAGCCAGGCCATTCTGGGGCACGGTCACTTCGACACGACGATGTCGGTTCACACCCACGCCGCGCTACAGGCGCGGCGCGAGGCCCTTGACAGGGTAGGGGCACTGCTTGCGGCTGATGGGAGCGATGCCGGATCGTGAGAAAGGGGCGTTTCGGCTTCGGTGACGGCGGAGGGGAGACGGTTGGCCAGCAAAGATGCTTGTATGGGGGCGCCGAGTTGGGTGCCTGCTTAATGGCCTTCAGGAACTGATGTCGGCAACTGGTTTCGCGACCGGCCCGGATAGCCCCTGACCTGTAAGAAGACGGACTCATCATGAAGATCCTGATCAGTGCGGACATGGAAGGCGCCACCGGCGTCACCTGGCCGGCCGATGTGCTGCCGGGCACCCCCCAATGGGAGCGGTGCCGTGCCCTGTTCACCTCCGATGTGAACGCGGCGGCGCTCGGCTTCTACGACGGCGGCGCCGACGAGGTGCTCATCAACGAGGCCCACTGGTCCATGCGCAACCTCCTGCTGGAGCGGCTCGACGACCGGGTGCAGATGCTCACCGGCAGACACAAGTCCCTCTCCATGGTCGAGGGCATCCAGCACGGCGACGTCGATGCCATCGCCTTCGTCGGCTACCACACGGGCGCCGGTGCCGAGGGGGTCCTCGCCCACACCTACCTGGCGAACTCCATCACCGGGGTCTGGCTCAACGGCGCCCGGGCCAGCGAGGGGCTGCTGAACGCGCATGTCGTGGCCGAGTACGGCGTACCCGTCGTCCTCGTCACCGGCGATGACCTGACCTGCGTGGACGCGGACGGGTACGCCCCCGCCGCCCGCAAGGTCGCCGTGAAGGACCACGTCTCGCGGTACGCGGCGGTGTGCCGCACCCCGGCCCGTACCGCCGCGGACATCCGTGCCGCGGCCAAGGACGCGACCGCGCTGGCCGTGCGGCACACCCCGGTGGAGGGCGGCCCCTTCACCATCGAGCTCGAGTTCGACGCCGAGCACCTGGCCGCGGCGGCCACCGTCGTCCCCGGTGTGGCGCCCAGCGGCGAACGGCGCGTCGCCTACACCAGCGCGACGATGTACGAAGGTATCCGCACGTTCAAGGCGGTGACGACGATCGTGTCGTCAGCCGTGGAGGAGCAGTATGGCTGAGGCGACCCACCCCCAGGAGAGCGCCGACCTGAGCGCCGACCCCCAGGAGAGCGTCGACCGGCAGGCCCTCGACGAATCGGTGACGTTCACCTCCGAACTGATCCGGATCGACACCACCAACCGCGGCGGCGGCGACTGCCGGGAGCGTCCGGCCGCCGAGTACGTCGCCGAGCGGCTGGCCGCCGCGGGACTGGAACCCGCCCTGCTGGAGCGCACCCCGGGGCGCACCAATGTGGTGGCCCGGATCGAGGGCACCGACCCGTCCGCCGACGCCCTGCTCGTACACGGCCATCTCGACGTCGTCCCGGCCGAGGCCGACGACTGGAGCGTGCACCCGTTCTCCGGGGAGGTCCGCGACGACGTGGTCTGGGGGCGCGGCGCCATCGACATGAAGAACATGGACGCGATGGTCCTGGCTGTCGTACGTGCCTGGGCGCGCGCCGGTGTCCGGCCCCGCCGCGACATCGTGATCGCGTATACCGCCGACGAGGAGGCCAGTGCCGAGGACGGCTCGGGTTTCCTCGCCGACCGGCACGCCGCGCTCTTCGAAGGGTGCACGGAAGGCATCAGCGAATCCGGCGCCTTCACCTTCCACGCCGGACCGGAGATGCCGCTCTACCCGATCGCCGCCGGCGAGCGCGGCACCGCCTGGCTGAAGCTCACCGCGCACGGCAAGGCGGGGCACGGCTCCAAGGTCAACAAGGCCAACGCGGTCAGCGCGCTCGCCGCCGCCGTTGCCCGGATCGGCGAGCATGAATGGCCCGTCCGGCTCACCCCGACGGTCCGCGCCGCGCTCACCGAGCTCGCCGCGCTGCACGGCATCCACCCCGACCTCGACGCCCCCGGCTTCGACGTCGACGAACTGCTCGGCAAACTCGGCACCGCCGCCGACCTGGTCGCACCGACCGTCCGCAACAGCTCCAACCCGACCATGCTGGAGGCCGGGTACAAGGTCAACGTCATCCCCGGCCACGCCACCGCCTTCATCGACGGCCGGATGGTCCCCGGTGGCGAGGACGAGTTCCACGCCACCCTGGACCGGCTGACCGGACCCGACGTCGACTGGGAGTTCCACCACCGCGAGGTCCCGCTGCAGGCCCCCGTCGACTCGCCTACCTTCGCGAAGCTGCGCGCCGCGATCGAACGTTTCGACCCGGACGGCCACGTCGTGCCGTACTGCATGTCGGGCGGCACGGACGCCAAGCAGTTCTCCCGGCTCGGCATCACCGGCTACGGCTTCTCACCGCTGAAGCTGCCCGTCGGCTTCGACTACCAGGCGCTGTTCCACGGCGTCGACGAACGCGTCCCCGTCGACGCACTGCACTTCGGTGTCCGCGTCCTCGACCACTATCTGCGCACGGCCTGACCCGGAACGGGGGGAATCGAACATGGTGTCCACAGGGCCCTACGGAACGTGGCCTTCGCCGATCGACGCGCGGCTGGCCGCCTCGCACGACGGCCGTCCGGAATACGTCGGCGTGGTGGGCGACGAGGTGTGGTGGACGGAACCGCGCCCCGCCGAGGCGGGCCGCCGCGCACTGGTCCGCCGCCGCGCCGACGGGACCGCTGGCAGCGTCCTGCCCGCTCCGTGGAACGTACGGAGCCGGGTCATCGAATACGGCGGACAGCCCTGGGCCGGGGCCGAACGCGCCGAGGGCGGACCGCTGATCGTCTTCGTCGACTTCGCCGACCAGCGGCTGTACGCCTACGCCCCCGACGAGCCCGGCGAACCCCGGCCGCTCACCCCGGTCTCGTCCGTCGGCGGAGGGCTGCGGTGGGTGGACCCGCAGCTCCACCTCGACCGGGGCGACCGGGGCGAAGTGTGGTGCGTCCTGGAGGAGTTCACCGGCGAGCAGCCCACCGACCTGCGCCGGGTGATCGCCGCCGTACCGCTGGACGGCTCGGCCGCCGAGGACCGCTCCGCGGTACGCGAACTCACCGACGACAGCCACCGGTTCGTCACCGGGCCGAGGCTCTCGCCCGACGGGCGGCGGGCGGCCTGGCTCGCCTGGGACCATCCGCGCATGCCGTGGGACGGCACCGAGGTGATGCTCGCGGACGTCACCGAGGACGGTACGTTCCAGCACACCTGGAGCTTCGGTGGCGGCCCCGAGGAATCGGTGCCGCAGATCGAATGGGACGCCCACGGGCAGCTTCTCTTCGCCAGTGACCGCAGCGGCTGGTGGAACCTGTACCGTGCCGACCCGCACCGGGGCGCGGTCGCGCTCAGCCCTCGCGAGCAGGAGTTCGCCGGACCGCTGTGGAAGATCGGCCTCAGCTGGTTCCGGCCGCTGGAGAACGGCCTGATCGCCACCATCCACGGCAAGGGCACCAACACGCTCGGCATCCTCGCCCCGGCGACCGGTGACCTCGTCGACGTCGCCGGACCCTGGACCGCATGGGCCGAGTCGCTCACCGTGCACGGCAGCCGGGTGTACGGCATCGCGGCGAGCCCGTACAGCGCCTACGAGGTCGTCGAGCTGGACACCGCGACCGGCCGCACCCGGGTCATCGGCACACCGCACGAGGACGCCGTCGACCCCGCGTACTACCCGCGGCCCGAGGACCGCACCTTCACCGGGCCCGACGGCCGGGAGATCCACGCCCACATCTACCCGCCCCGCAACCCCGACCGGACCGGCCCCGACGGTGAACTGCCGCCCTACGTGGTCTGGGCGCACGGCGGCCCCACCGGGCATGCCGCACTCGTACTCGACCTGGAGATCGCCTACTTCACCTCGCGCGGCATCGGCGTCGCCGAAGTGAACTACGGCGGCTCCACCGGTTACGGCAGGAGCTACCGCAACCGGCTGCGTGAACAGTGGGGCGTCGTCGACGTCGAGGACTGCGCGGCCGTCGCCCAGGCGCTGGCCGCCGAGGGCACGGCCGACCCGCGGCGCCTCGCCATCCGGGGCGGCAGTGCCGGCGGCTGGACCACGGCCGCCTCGCTGACCGGCACGGATGTCTACGCCTGCGGCACGATCATCTACCCCATCCTCGATCTGACCGGCTGGGGCACCGACGAGACCCATGACTTCGAGTCGCAGTACCTGGAGTCCCTCGTGGGCCCCCTCGCCGACGTCCCGGACCGCTACCGCGAACGGTCTCCGATCAGCCGCACCGACCGGCTGACCACGCCCTTCCTCCTGCTCCAGGGGCTGGACGATCCGATCTGCCCGCCCGTCCAGTGCGAGCGGTTCCTGGCCGAGGTCGAAGGACGCGGCGTCCCGCACGCGTACCTCACCTTCGAGGGGGAGGGGCACGGGTTCCGGCGCGCCGACACGATGATCCGTGCGCTGGAGGCCGAACTCTCCCTGTACGGGCAGACGTTCGGCATCGGCTGCCCCGACGTACCGCGGCTGGAGCTGAAGAAGTGACCCTCTCTCCCCTGACCCGCCCCGCCCGGCTGCGTCCCGGTGCCAGGATCGCCGTCGTGGCACCGAGCGGGCCGGTGCCGGCGGAGCGTCTGGAAGCGGGCCTCGACGTACTGCGGGGTTGGGGCCTGGAACCGGTCGAGGCTCCTCATGTGCGTGACGTCCACCCGGAGTTGGACTACCTCGCCGGTACGGACGAGGCGCGCGCCCGGGATCTCCAGGAAGCCTGGTGCGATCCGTCCGTCGACGCGGTGATCTGCGCCCGTGGCGGGTACGGCGTGCACCGCATGGTCGACCTGGTCGACTGGGCGGCGATGCGCGCGGCCGGGCCCAAGGTGTTCATCGGCTACAGCGACATCACCGTGCTCCATGAGGCGTTCGCCGGGCGCATGGGGCTCGCCACCCTGCACGGTCCGATGGCCGGCGCGGAAACCTTCCTCAAGGACCCGGACACCCAGGAGTCCCTGCGGGCCACCCTGTTCGAGCCCGAGACGGTACGGACCCTCGGCCTGCCCACGGCGCGGGTACTGGTACCGGGCCGGGCCCGCGGCATCACCTACGGCGGCTGTGTGAGCCTGCTCGCCGCCGACCTCGGCACCCCGCGCGCCCGGACGTCGGCCCGGGGCGGGCTGCTGGTGATCGAGGACACCACCGAGGACCCGTACAGCATCGACCGCATCCTCACCCAGCTGCTGAGGGCCGGCGCGCTCGACGGGATAGCCGGGGTGGCCTGCGGTTCCTGGGCAGGTTGCGGCCCGTACGAGAGCGTGCGGGCGGTCCTCGCCGACCGGCTCGGCACACTGGGCGTGCCCGTCGTCGAGGAGCTGGGCTTCGGGCACGGACCTACGGGGCTGACGATTCCGCTCGGCGTGCCCGCCGTGCTGGACGCGCCGGCCGACGGCGGCCCCGCCACACTCACGATCGAGGGGCCCGCGCTGGCCTGAACGGGCCGTATCGCAAACCAACCGCGGCATCAAGCCGGTCACGGTGGTCAGTGCCCCCGAGGACACGGGTGTGCTGGAGCTGCCGGTGGTCGGCGACCGGGGGAAGCGAGGTGTGCGCGACGAGCGGACCACACCCCCTGAGACCGACCGGCAACAGGCGCCCGTGAGATGGCGGGGGCATCAGAACGGCCACGGGTCCACGTGATCACGGAGTTCTCTACGCTCGGTAATCACAAAGGACGGCCTGGCCGCGCTGCCGTTCTGCCTGCCTGAACTCTCCCGGACAGCCACCCACTCGACACGGCGCGTGTTACGCCGTCCGCTCACGCATCGCTCGCGCAGTCCGGTACCCCGGCCGGCGCCCGGGCCCGCGCTACTCGTGGTGTTCACCGGGAGATACGAGTCCGGTCTCGTAGGCGAGGACGACAGCCTGTGCGCGGTCGCGCAGGGCGAGCTTGGCGAAGATGCGGGCGACGTGGGTTTTGACGGTGGCTTCGCTGAGGGTCAGCTCCTGGGCGAGTTCGGTGTTGGAGAGGCCCCGGCCCATCAGGGTAAGAACCTCCAGCTCGCGGGGAGTGAGCTGGGCGAGGTCGCGGTGGATCGCCGGCGCTGCGGCGTCACCGCCCACGCTGTGCCTGGGTTCGCCGCGGGCGAAGCGCTCTACCAGGCGGCGCGTGATCGTGGGGGCGAGGAGGGCGTCGCCGGTGTCGACGAGACGGACGGCGGCGGCGAGGTGTGCGGCGGTGACGTCCTTGAGAAGGAAACCGCTCGCTCCAAGGGCCAGCGCGGAGTACACGTACTGGTCGAGGTCGAAGGTGGTCAGCATGATCACCCGGCAGTCCGGGTTCTCCGCCAGGATGAGCCGGGCCGCCTCCAGGCCGTCCAGGTTCGGCATCCTGATGTCCATCAGCACGACGTCGGGCCGCAGGCTGCGGGCCAACGCCACGGCCTCGGCCCCGTCGGCCGCGTCGCCCACCACATCGATCCCTCGCGAGGTGAGGATCAGGCGGAACCCGGTACGGATCAGCTCCTGGTCGTCGGCAATGAGCACGCGCGGGGGTGGCTCCACCGTGGGGGCCGTCACGCCCGGTCCAGCGGGATACGCGCTCGGACCCGGTACCCGCCGCCGAGTCGCCGTCGGGCGTCCAGATCGCCGCCGTACACGGCGACCCGCTCCCTGAGTCCCAGCAGCCCGCGCCCGGCTCCGTCCCTGCGGTCCGTGCCCGACGGCCTGGACGCGGATCCTCCGCCGGACAGCACGCTGGGCCCGCTGTTCAGCACCTCCACTCGCAGATGGTTGTCCGCGTACCGTACGGTCACCTCAGCCTTCCCCCCGTCGCCGTACTTGAGCGCATTGGTCAGCGCCTCCTGCACGATCCGATACGCGGTCGTGTCGATCCCGGCCGGGAGCGAGTGCGGCTTCCCGAAGATCCGAACCTCCACGGGCAATCCGGCGAACGCGATCCGGTCGATCAGCGGACTGAGTCGGCCGAGGCCCGGCTGCGGGGTCAGGTCCGCCTCGTCCTCGCCGCTCTGCGACGGAGCGAGCAGGCCGAGCAGATGCCGCAGCTCGGTCATCGCGTCCCGGCCGGCGCCCTCGACCGCCACCAGGGCCTCGGCAGCCGCGTCAGGCATGGTGGTCAGCACCTCGCGCGCGGCACCCGCCTGGACCACCATCAGACTCACGTTGTGGCTGACGATGTCGTGCAGTTCCTGGGCGATCCGGGCGCGCTCGGCGTCGACGGCGGTCTGGGCCGCGTTCTCCCGCTCCCGCTCGAGAAGCCGGCCCCGGTCCTCGATCGCCTTCCTGTGCAGGCGCCGGGCCCGGACGAGCGCGGCGCCGAGCCATCCGGCGGCGGCGCACGCCACCGCCAGAGCGGCGGTCAGCCAGCCCGTCCCCGATTCCCACATGGTGATCATCCTTGCAGCACCGCTCCGCCCGTCGCGTCATTCCCGGGATCCAACGCCCTACATCTCTGGGATGACAAGGCCGACGGGATACCTCAGCAGGCTGATGTTTCGACCCGAGGCGCTGCGCTTAGCTTCCTGCCATGAGCGGCAGCAGCGAAGAACAGGTGGTCGTGCGCCTCGACGGCGTGCGCAAGGAGTACGGCGACTCGGTCGCTCTGGACGATGTTTCCCTGGAGATCCGGGCCGGGGAAGCGGTAGCGGTGATGGGTCCTTCGGGCTGTGGCAAGTCCACCTTGCTCAACATGGTCGCCGGTCTTGACCGGCCGACCTCCGGTTCGGCCGTCGTACACGGCGAGGATCTGGGGAAGTTGAACGAGACCGCGCTGGCGCTGTTCCGGCGGCGGCATATCGGCATGATCTTCCAGTTCTTCAATCTCATCGACGACTTGCCGGCGCTGGACAACGTGGCGCTGGCCGCACAGCTGACCGGGACGTCGGCCCGGCAGGCGCGCCGCCGCGCGCTGGAACTCCTCGACGAACTCGACGTGGCCGACCGCAAGGACGTCTATCCGGCTGCGCTGAGTGGTGGCGAGCGCCAGCGGGTCGCGGTGGCGCGGGCGCTGATGAACCGTCCGGCCCTGCTGCTGGCCGACGAGCCGACCGGCGCGCTGGACAGCCGCTCCGGCGAGCAGGTGATGGACCTGCTGATCGACCTCAACCAGATCGGCCAGACCCTGCTCATCGTCACCCATGACCCGCATCTGGCCACCCGATGCGCCAGCCGGCTGATCGAGGTCACCGACGGCCGGGTGGCCCGCGAGAGCGCATTGGAACGGACCGTATGAGCGCCGTGTGGCGGGCCTCGCGCGCGGCCGTCAAGCGCCGTAGGGTCCAGACGATCGTCATCGGACTCGTCGTCCTGTGCTCTACAACGACGATCCTGCTCGCGCTGTCGGTGCTCAATGCCGCCTCGTCTCCTTTCGACAGCGCCTTCGCCCGCCAACGCGGCGCCCATGTGGTGGCGACCTTCGATGCCTCGAAGACCTTGGACACGCACCTGGCACGGACGGTCCGGCGCCCGGGTGTCCAGGCTGCGGCCGGCCCCTTCGGCCAGGCCGTCATCGAGATCCCCGAGGAGTGGCTGTGGATGTCGGCCGGTCCCCTGACCGTGGTGGGCCGGGCCGATCCGGCAGGCCCGGTGGACCGCGTCGACCTCCTGACCGGCCGCTGGGCCACCGCCCCAGGTGAGATCGTCGTCAACTCGCCTGTCGGCGGCAATCCCTCGCGTCTGCTGGGAACGAAGCTCGACGTCCCCGGAGTCCCGCCGCTCACCGTCGTCGGCTTCGCCACCAGCATGAGCAGGTCCGCCGGCGCCTGGGTATCACCCGAGCAGATGACCGCCCTGCACCCGTCCGGTTTCCAGATGCTCTACCGCTTCACGTCGGCCTCGACGGACGGGCAGATCCGCGCCGACCTGGCAACGGTCACCGCCGGACAACCAGCTGACTCGCTGACCGACGCCCAGTCCTACCTCACTCTCAAGCAGGCCTTCTCCGCATCGGCCGATTCCTACATCCCCTTTATGACGATGTTCGGCGTGCTCGGTCTCCTGGTCTCGGCTTTGATCGTCGGCAACGTGGTCAGCGGGGCGGTCGTCTCCGGATACCGGCACATCGGCGTGCTCAAGGCCCTTGGCTTCACCCCGAACCAAGTGGTCGCGGTCTACCTCGCGATGATCTCCGCTCCCGCCGTCGTGGGCTGCGTCCTGGGCACGGCGCTGGGCACCCTGCTGGAGCACCCCATCCTCGACGTCGCGTTCTCCGGAATCGAAACCGGCACCGCCACCATCGCCACCAGCCCCTGGGTGCCCGTCGCCTGCCTGCTGGCCATGCCCACCCTCGTCGCCACCGCCGCCCTGATCCCCGCGCTGCGCGCACACCGGCTTTCCGCGGCAGAGGCGATCAGCGCGGGCAGCGCGCCGCGGACCGGGCGCGGGCTGCGCGTTCAACGCAAGCTCAGCGGCACCCGGCTGCCGCGCTCCGTAAGCCTGGGCCTGGGCCAGCCGTTCACCCGCCCGGGCCGCGCCATGATGACGATCTCGGCCGTCGTCCTCGGGGTCACCACCGTGACTCTGACGACCGGCCTGGCCAGCAGCATGGTGGCGGCCGGGAAGGCGGGCAAGCACAGCGGGGTCGCGCTGGTCGACGTACAGGTGGGCACGTCGGCACGGGGCCGACACGTGCCGAAGCTGGATGACAGCCGGATCGAAGCACGGCTGCGATCCCTTCCCGGAGCGGACCGCGTGACCGCTCGCGCGCTCACCAAGGTGCACCTCGCGGGCACCACGAACACCGTATTCGTCAACTTCTACCGCGGGGACGCTCCGGCCGAGGCCGAGCAGATCGTCAAGGGACGCTGGCCGAGCGGACCGGGTGAGGTCGCCGGTGGGCCGTCGTTCCTGAAACAGCACGGGCTCGCGGTCGGTGACCGGACGACCATGCATCTGAACGGCAGGCAGACCGACGTCACCGTCGTCGGCGAAGTCATGCTGGGCAACGCCCAGGCCATGGACTCCGACTGGCGGACCGCGGCCGAACTCGCCCCGGACACGAGCGCCGTTGACTACACGGTCCAGCTCGCCCCCCATGCCGACGCCCAGGCCTACGTCAGGGGGATCGAGGAGGCTGACCCGGGCCTCTATCCGTCGCTGAGGAGCGACTCGCCGGATGCCGCCACCACTACCGTCGTCGGCTTCTCGTCGGTGTTTACGCTGCTGCTGACCACCGTCGCGGCGCTCGGCGTCTTCAACACCGTCCTGCTGAACACCAGGGAGCGGCGCCGCGACCTGGCCATGCTCAAATCGATCGGGATGACGCCGCGCCAGGTCGTGGTGATGACAGTGACGTCCGTGGCGGGGCTGGGCGCGGTCGGCGGCCTGATCGGCATCCCGCTCGGGATAGTCGCACACCGGCTGCTCGTGGACCACGCCGGAGTGCTCACCTTCCCGGAGTCCATGAAGGACGTCTGGCATGCGCCGCATCTGGCCGCCCTGACCCTGGCGGGCGTCGCGATCGCCGTCCTCGGCGCGCTGATTCCGGCGCGCTCGGCGGCACGGCTCACCATCGCCGAGGTGCTGCACAACGAGTGATCTCCGCTCCGCCCCGGAGCAAGGCCTGATCAAGCCTCCCGGGAGGCCGACGACGCGCCAGTCGTCAGGCCGCTTGCAGAGCCGGCCATCGACGACCGCTCGCTGTACCAGTCAGGTTTCGGACGTAGATGCTCCATTGCCGATGGGTGGTGCACGTTCTCGCTCTGGCAGCGTACGACCGGATGATCGGCCTGGAACTGTCTGAGATATCCGTGGAGGGTTGCATCGCCAAGGCCCCGTGTGGCGGCCGGAGTGCGGGCCGGTCCCCGGTGGACCGTGGGAAGCAGGGCCTGGAACGCTCGGTCGCCACTGGTGCACGCGGCGTCCCGCTCGGTCTGGTCGCGGCGGGAGCCAACCGACACGACTGGCCCCTGTTCGGACCGACTCTCCACGCAGCCATGGAGCAGGTCGGGCCACTGCCGGACGACGTGAACGTCATCAAGTGATCCATTTGCCGGCCGGTCTAAGCTGGCCGGATGTCTGCATTGGACTATCTGGCCGAGGGACGCCGTGTGGCGATCCGCGCCTATACCCCGGCGGATGCCGAAGAGTTCACGACGCGGGTGAGAGAGAGCCGGGACGTGCACCGCCCCTGGCTCTTCCCGCCGGAGGACACCCGCGCGTACGCCACCTACGCGGGACGGCTGAACGACGATCCGACCAAGGCGGGCTTCCTGGTCTGCGAACGCGAACGCGAACACGAACGGGAACAGGAAGCGGGCGAGGGCGGAGTCGGCGGTGGGATCGCGGGGTTCATCAACATCAACAACATCGTCCTCGGCGGGTTCCGCTGCGGCGCGCTCGGATACGGGGCCTTCGCCCATGCCGTGGGGCGCGGTCTGATGAGCGAAGGACTGGCACTGGTCCTGCGGTACGCCTTCGGGCCGCTCGGCCTGCACCGGCTCGAAGCCAACATCCA
Source organism: Streptomyces sp. NPDC057543 (assembly GCF_042801895.1). Lineage (NCBI taxonomy): Bacteria > Bacillati > Actinomycetota > Actinomycetes > Kitasatosporales > Streptomycetaceae > Streptomyces > Streptomyces sp. NPDC057543. Next base: position 19,394 of record NZ_JBHVFF010000085.1, read on the forward strand.
GCCCGCCAACGAGGGGTCGATCGCCCTCGTCCGGCGGGCCGGATTCCGCCTCGAAGGGTTCTCGCCGGACTTCCTCTTCATCGACGGAGCCTGGCGCGACCACGAGCGGTGGGCGATCACGGCCGAGATGCTGAGCTAGTGGCTTGACCGGCAAAGCTTGGCGGGAAAGGCACCAGGACCTGCGGGCACAACGAGGGGCCGGCCGGCGGTATCGGCCGGTCGTTCCCGTCCTCCGGATCGGTTCGGCCGGCGCGGTTCAGCAGTGGCCGGGTCTGGCGTACACGGTGATGCGCGCCTGCGTGACCGTCCGGCTCGCACATTCCTCGAAGTACGCGTCGAGGGTGGCGCGCTTGACCACCTCACGCGTGTTTGCGTCCAGGGGCTGGCCCTCCAGGTCGCGCACGGCGATGACGCGGGTGCTGGTCAGGATGCGCTCGCGGATCCGTTCCGGTGATAACTCACGGCCGAACAGCGTGTTGGACGCCACGGGGGTCCGCTCCAGGGCGAGGTCGGACAGCGCCACGAAGGAGTCCGGCCGGGCCAGCGTCCACACGCGTCTGCGTGACGGCATGAACAGCAGCCCGTCCCCGGGCTCGGCGATGTCCTGGACCGCTCGGGCGATCGCGACCGCATCGTTCTGGCGGCTCCCCGGCTTCCGCAGTGCGGCGCTCACGGGTACGAGGGCGGCGAGCACCGCGATCAGTGCCACCGCACATGTCACACGTCGCTTGGTGCCCGCGTCGTGAGCCGTCACCCGTAACCGGACCCGGTCGAGCGCCGAGCCCGCCAGGAGCACGAAACCGATGGCGGAGGCCAGGACGTACCGGTCCACGTACAACGGACGCAGCGGGCTCGTCAGCATGAGCAGCGTGGTGGGCAGGATCAGCAGCGGGAGCGCGAGCGCGGGCAAGGTGACCGGTCCGCGCGAACGGCCGGTGAAGCGGGCGAGGACGATGCCCAGCAGGGCCGTCACGACGAAGCCCAGCACCTCCCCGGCGTCCGGCGGACCGATCCAGTCCACCTGCGCCGACTGCGTCGTGCTCAAGACGGCGAGCGGGAGCAGCCCGGTGAGGACCCCGGCCGCCGTGATGCCCCACGCTCGTCTCATGGGCCGCGTCGACCGTGTCCCGAAGACGGTCACACCGTGGGCCAGCAGTATCAGCACGGCGAACTCGTGGAGCAGACAGGCCGTCAGTATGACAACGCCATATGTCACCCACCCCCGTGTCCTGCCCCGCGCCCGGCCCCCGTCCGGCCCCTTCGGCCGGGAGAGGTTGCTGACGAGAAGACAACTGGCCCATGTGATCAGCGCGCAGATCAGCGCGTAGGACCGGCCCTCCTGCGCGTACCGCTGCACCGGCGGGAGCAGAGGGAGGACGAGGCCCGCCAGCAGCCCGGTCCAGGTCCCGCCGAGCCGTTGTCCGAGCCGTACGATGCCGACCGCAGCCGCGGCGACCGCCAGTACCGAGGGCAGCCGCAGTGCCACGAGCCCGCCGTCCCAGAGGCCGAACACGCCGCGCATGATCAGGTAGTACAGGCCGTGCACGACGTCGACGTGGCCCAGGGTGTGCCATATCTGCGGCACACTCCGGTGTGACATGGCATAGGTGACCGCCTCGTCTCCCCACAGGGTGCCCTGGCGACGGATTCCCCAGAGCCCGACGAGCAGGGCCACGAGACCGGGGGCCCACGGGACCGCCCGGCGCAGGGCGCTCCGGGGCGGGGGTGATGGCCGGCGATGTTCCGTTCGCGAATCGACGGCGGGTGCGGGGTGCTGGATGAGAGAGATGACGTGCTCCGTCCTGAGGGGGTCTCTCGCTCAGTCGATCGTCCGCCGTGTTGATGGGCAGCCCCCGCAGGCGGTGCCGGTCAATTCCGTTCGCGCTGCTCGACGCCGCACGGCGTGAGCGGGGGTTCTTGACTCGACGGTGGGGGGCACGGGACGAATGGCGGGCGCGGCTGCCCGGTCCGGCGTATCGGCCCATGTGCTGAGCCACCGGGTGCACCCCACTGGCCGAAGCCGGATTGGGCAAGTCTTTGCCCATGGCCGGTTCGGGTTCCGTCCGCGACGCGCGCGCCCTCTGGGTACGGGATGCGGAGCTCCGTACTCCGTACAGGAAGGGGAAAACGGCGGCCGAAAGTATCGGGAGTCCGCCCCCGGCGAGATGACGTCCGTGTTGACCGTTCGCAATCGCAGGCACAGGCTCGATACATAGCTGCTAAATACAACTGGTTCTGCCGGGCCTTCGCCTTCGGCATGCCGCCCGAGCGACGGCACCGTGCGTACGACCGCTTCCCGGCCGGGACCGAATCGGGAGGACGCATATGTGTGGCATCGTCGGCTGGGTCTCCTTCGACCGCGATCTGCGAGCCGCCGCGGAGGCCGCGACGCTGGACGCGATGACGGAGACCATGGCCTGCCGGGGCCCGGACGACCGGGGGACCTGGACCGTCGAGCACGCGGGGCTCGGACACCGCCGGCTCGCGATCATCGACCTGCCCGGCGGACGCCAGCCCATGACCGTCTCCACCCCCGAGGGCGACGTCGCCCTCGTCTACTCCGGTGAGGCGTACAACTTCACCGAACTCCGCACCGAACTGACCGCCCGCGGGCACCGCTTCCTCACCGACTCGGACACCGAGGTCGTGCTGCACGGCTATCTGGAGTGGGGCGAGTCCGTCGCCGAACGGCTCAACGGCATGTACGCCTTCGCCCTCTGGGACAGCCGCCACGACAAGCTCGTCATGATCCGCGACCGGATGGGCGTCAAGCCGTTCTACTACTGGCCGACGCCCGACGGAGTGCTCTTCGGCTCGGAGCCCAAGGCCATCCTCGCCAACCCGCTGTCCCGGCCCCGGGTGACCCTGGACGGGCTCCGGGAGCTCTTCAGCCTCGTCAAGAACCCCGGGCACGCCGTCTGGGACGGCATGTACGAGGTGGAGCCCGGCACGGTGCTCACCGTCGACCGCGGCGGTCTGCGCCGACACGTCTACTGGCGGCTGGAGAGCCGTCCGCACCCCGACGACCGGGACACCTCGATCGCCACCGTACGGTCACTGCTCGACGACATCGTGCGCCGCCAGCTGATCTCCGACGTGCCCCGCTGCATCCTGCTCTCCGGCGGCCTCGACTCCTCCGCGGTCACCTCCCTCGCCGCCCGGCAGCTCGCCAGGACCGGTGAGAAGGTCCGCACCTTCGCCGTCGACTTCGTCGGACGCACCGAGCACTTCGTCGCCGACGAACTGCGCACCACCCCCGACACGCCGTTCGTCCACGCCGTGGCCGAGCGGGCCGGCACCATCCACCGCGACATCGTGCTCGACCCGGACGCCCTCGCCGACCCCGATGTACGCGCCCGGATGATCCGGGCCCGGGACATCCCCATGGGCCTCGGCGACATGGACGCCTCGCTCTATCTGCTCTTCCGGGCCATCCGCGAACACTCGACGGTCGCGCTGTCCGGCGAGTCCGCCGACGAGGTCTTCGGCGGCTACCTCCAGTTCTTCGACGAGGAGGCGCGAAGCGCCGACACCTTCCCTTGGCTGGTCCGGTTCACCGAGCACTTCGGCGAGGACGCGGGCGTGCTCCGCGACGACGTGACCCAGGCCCTCGGCCTGGAGAAGTACATCCGCGAGAGCTACGAATCGGCCGTCGCCGGCATCGAACGGCTCCCCGGCGAGAGCGACTTCGAGTACCGCATGCGCCGGATCTGCCACCTCCACCTGACCCGGTTCGTACGCGTGCTGCTCGACCGCAAGGACCGCGCGAGCATGGCCGTCGGCCTGGAGGTCCGGGTGCCGTTCTGCGACCACCGGCTCGTCGAGTACGTCTACAACACCCCCTGGGCCCTGAAGTCCTTCGACGGCAGGGAGAAGAGCCTGCTGCGCGAGGCCACCGCCGATCTGCTGCCCCGTTCCGTGTACGAACGGACCAAGAGCCCCTATCCGTCGACCCAGGACCCGAAGTACGCCATCGCCCTCCAGGAGCACGCCCGCACTCTGCTCGCGAGCCCCGGCCACCGGGTCTTCGACCTCATCGACCGCGACCGGCTGCGCACGGTGGCCGAACACGACGCGCCCGGGATCACCTCTGCCTCCCGACGCGGGCTGGAACGCACTCTGGACCTCGCGATGTGGCTGGACATGTACGAGCCGGAGCTGGACCTCGGCTGAGCGGGCTGCCGTCGGCGGGGCGCGCGGCGGCCGCCCCGTTCGCTCACCGCCCCTTGTAATTGATCTTCATGGTGTCCATGTCCGTTGCCTTGGACCGGAGTTCGCCATGACCGTAACCCTGGTCCCGCAACAGGGTCTCGGCCCGGTCCTCGGCGATCGCGGATGCCATCTCCTCGCCGTCCTCGGCGTCCGACACGACCACGAAGCGGAAGCTGAAGTGCTTGAGCACGCGGTCGTACGTCAGCGAGCCCTCCTCGGTGAACTCCATCGAGCTCAGCCCGTGCTCTTCCACCTCGGACAGGAGCCGGGCGCGTGCCTCTTCCGTCAGACCCTCCCAGGTGCCGCGCACGATCACTCGGTAGGTGTGCTGCGTGCTCATCGTGTTTCCTGCTCCGCTTTTCGCTCGTGAACCGTCGGGGGGCAAGGTTACGGCGGTGTGCGTGAGACGCACGCGAATTATCCGGGTCCAACGGATTCGGGGCCACCGGGGCCGGGTCTCCGGGGTGGCGGTTTCCGGCGCCGCGCCCGTGATCTTTCGGTCTTTTGCCGAAGTCTGACGGCAACGCCCCTGGCCGGGCCGCAGTCCAGCGTGTTCCATGGTCATCGGGGGACGCCCGGACCTGCGGCGGCCCGCGCGAGGGAGCGAGGTTGCCTTGGCCACGACCGTACGACGTGCCGTACTGACTCTGCCCGCCGCACCACTGGGCCCGGAGAACCCGCTGCCCGCACTGCGGCCGCTCGACGAGATGCATGTCGTCGACGACCGCGACCGGGCCGGACTGCCACGTGACATGGCACGCCAGATCGGCTACGAACCACTGGGCACCGTGCTGCCGGTGCGCATCCTCGACGGGTACGGGCGCGAGCGCGTCCCCACCGGACTCGACGCGATCATCATCGAGAACGCCCGGCTGCGGGCCACCGTCCTGCCCGGGCTCGGCGGTCGCGTCCACTCCCTCCACCACAAGCCGACCGGCCGCGAACTCCTCTACACCAACCCCGTGCTGCAGCCCGCCGACTTCGCGCTCAACGGCGCCTGGTTCTCCGGCGGCATCGAGTGGAACGTCGGCGCCACGGGCCACACCACACTGTCCTGCGCCCCGGTGCACGCGGCCCGGGTGCCCGCACCCGACGGCGGTGACATGGTCCGCCTCTGGGAGTGGGAGCGGCTGCGCGATCTGCCGTTCCAGGTGGACCTCTGGCTGCCCGAGGACTCCGACTTCCTGCACGTCGGCGTACGGATACGCAATCCGCACGAGCACACCGCACCCGTGTACTGGTGGTCCAACATCGCCGTGCCCGAGGGCGAACGCACCCGTGTCCTGGCCCCGGCCGAGGAGGCGTGGCACTTCGGTTACGCGCGCACCCTGACCCGGGTCCCGGTCCCCGAATCGGGATCCGTCGACCGTACGTACCCGCTGCGCGGCGACTTCCCCGCCGACTACTTCTACGAGGTGCCCGACGGCGCGCGCCGCTGGATCGCCTCCCTCGACGAGGACGGGCACGGACTCGTCCAGACGTCGACCGATCTGCTGCGGGGCCGGAAGCTGTTCCTGTGGGGCAGCGGCCCGGGCGGGCGGCGCTGGCAGGAGTGGCTCACCGAGCCCGGAACCGGCGGCTACGCCGAGATCCAGGCCGGACTCGCCCGTACCCAGCTGGAACACATTCCGCTCGAACCGGGCGCCGAGTTCAGCTGGCTGGAGTCGTACGGGCCGCTGTCCGCGGACCCCGGGGCCGTGCACGGTGACGACTGGGCGGCCGCCCGCGCCGAGACGGAGCGACGGCTCGCCGAGGTGCTGCCGCGCGCCGATGTCGACGCCGCGTACGCCGCCTGGCGTCCCTGCGCCGACACCGAGCCCGGCGAGTCGCTCGCCACCGGATCCGGCTGGGGTGCCCTGGAAGTCCGGCGCGGAAAATACCGGCTCCCCGGCACGCCGTTCGCCGACTCCACCCTGGGTGAACAGCAGGAACCCTGGCTGGAGCTGCTGGACCAGGGCACCTTCCCCGAACCGCGCCGGGCGGCCCCGCCCGGCCCCTCCCTGGTCTCGCCGCACTGGCGCGACATGCTGGAGACGGCCGCGGCCGAGCCCCTCACCGAATACCACCTCGGCGTCGCCCAGTGGCACGCCGGCGACCGGGCCCAGGCGGTCCGCAGCTGGGAACGCGGACTGGCTCTCGCTCCGTCCCGGTGGCCGCTGTTGCGCTGCCTCGCCGTCGCCGCCGAGGAGAGCGGACAGGGGGATCGGGCCGCCGACCTCTATGCCGAGGCCTTCGACGACCTGCGTGCGCAACGCCCCGACGGCGAGGGCGGTGGTAAAGGCGGTGATGACGCCTGGACGTCTGCGGCGACGGCGCTCGGCCGCGAGGCGATGGAGGCGATGCTGGCGGCGGGTCGCCCCGCGGCGGCCCGGACGGTGTGGGCCGGCCTGCCTCCGGTGGTCCAGCGGCGCGGTCGTTTCCGCCTGCTGGAGGCCCGAGTGCTGATTGCCGAGGGGGACCGCGCCACCGCCCGGGCCGTCTTCGACGAGGGCTTCGAGGTGGCGGATCTGCGCGAGGGCGCGGAGATCCTGGACGAGGTCTGGGCCGAGCTCACCGACGAGCCACTGCCGGAAGCGTACAACTACCGGATGCGCCCCAGGGCTTGACGCCGAAGGCCGTCCAGCCCGCGCCCACCTCCACCGGTGCGGGCCGGACGGCCGCGAGTCCGATCCGTCGGGCGGGGAGCCCGCGGCTCAGCCGGCCGGGGTCCGGTCGACGTACTCGAAGACCGAGCCGTCCGGATGCACCGCGATCAGATTGCGGCCCACCGGCGTCGGAACCGGACCTGCGAGGATCCGGGCGCCGACGCGGGTGAGCGAGGCGTGGGCTTCGTCGACATCCTTGACCGCGATCGTCGCCGTCACCTTGCGCAGGATCTCCAGCTCCGACTCCGGGCCGCTCATCAGCAGGAAGCAACCGATCGCGGCGACCGAGACTCCGCCGCGCTCGAAGCGCAGCGCGGAACTGGCCGTGAGGTCCTCGTAGAAGGCCACCGCGGCCTCCAGGTCGTCGACGCAGATGCGCAGCGTGGTTCCCAGAATGTCCATGGGGGCAAGGGTAGTTGGCGGTGTTCAGGCCCGGCAGAGCACCTCGCCGTGCGGGACCATGAACCAGGCGTCGTCCTGCGCGCCCCATGCGTGCCAGGCGGCGGCGATCGCGGCCAGCTCCCCGGCGCTCGCATGGCCGTGGGACACGGCCCGCTCCGCGTACACCGAGCCGACCGTACGGTCCGCCCACATGCCGCTCCACCAGGCGCGGCTCTCCGGGGTGGCGAAGCACCAGTTGGCGGCGGTCGGGGTGATGTCGGTGAAGCCGGCCTGCCGCGCCCAGGACAGCAGCCGTCGGCCCGCGTCCGGCTCGCCGCCGTTGGCGCGGGCGACCCGGCGGTACAGCTCCAGCCAGGTGTCCATGCCCGGCACCTCCGGGTACCAGGTCATCGCCGCGTAGTCGCTGTCACGGGCCGCGACGATGCCGCCGGGGCGGCAGACGCGTCGCATCTCGCGCAGCGCCTGTACGGGGTCGCCCACGTGCTGGAGCACCTGATGGGCATGGACGACGTCGAAGGAGTCGTCGGGGAAGTCCAGGGCGTGCACGTCCGCGGTGGTGAACTCGACGTTGTCCAGGCCGTGTTCGGCCGCGACCTCGGCGGCCCGGGCCAGGATCTCCCCGGTGGTGTCGACGGCGGTCACCCGGCCGGGGGCGACCAGTGCGGCCAGGTCCGCGGTGATGGTGCCGGGCCCGCAGCCGACGTCCAGCACGCTCATGCCGGGGCGGAGCTCGTCGATCAGATACGCGGCGGAATTGGCGGCGGTGCGCCAGCGGTGCGAGCGCAGTACCGACTCGTGGTGGCCGTGGGTGTAGAAGGCGGTCTCTTTCGGCATGGCGGTGGATCCTTCCTCGGAGCGCGGAGCGCGGAGCGCGGAGCCCGAACGCGAGCCGCGCGAAGGGCTGGCCGTCAGCGTCACCGTACGCGTCCATGTCGAATATTGAGATAGGTGTCTTGTTATGTGG
>NZ_JBHVFF010000086.1:0-27455 GCF_042801895.1 Streptomyces sp. NPDC057543
CATGTGCCTGCGGGCCGTTCCGTTTCCTTCCCACGTGTGTCTGGAGCAGTGTGTGCCTAGAGCAGCTTGCGCGCGGCCCTTCTGAGGTCGTACTCGTGAATGAGCGCCTTCGCGTGTCCGTAGGCGAGGTCGTGTTCGCTCCGCAGCCAGCTGACCTTCTCCTCGAAGGGGAGAGCGGGGCCTTCCTCGACGGTGCGGAGCCAGTCGGAGACTTCACGACCGGTGCAGCGGGGGATTCGGGAGAGCAGATTGCGATGGGTCTCTTCGGAGAAGACTTGGGACATCGGCGCCTCCGACGCATTGCGCGTTGCTGGTCCTTCCCGACACCGTGCCCGAGCATCGGCCCGTTGGCAACCACCCGGGGAGGGCGCGTAGGGTCGCGGAGTGCTCGATACGACCCCCCTGATCACCGCCGTGGACCGATTCGCCGACCGGCTGCGCGCCGCCCCGCAGAGCCGTCTGCAGCGCGGAGCGGCTGCCGAAGGACTGGCCACGGCCAGGGAATTGGGGCTGCGTGCCCAGCGCATCGAGGCGCCGGACCGGGAGCCTCGGATCATGCCGGACGCCGGGATCTTCGCGATCGGCGACCAACTCGCCGTAGCGGGGCGTGACTTGGCGGTGGCACTGGAAACGGCCCCGTCGGCGGAGCTGGACGAGGCCGTGCAATTCGTGACGGAGGCGGCTGCGCGGGCGTTCGCGTAGCGGCGGCAGGCGGCAGGCGGCGCGGCGGGGTTGGCGCGGGGGCGGCGGTCGGCGAGAGCTGCTCCGCCCGGATGCCCCCGGGGGCTGGAACGCGGGGCTAGAACGAGGCGATGACGCGGTCGGCGAGGATGTAGACGTTCTCCTTGCCGCAGGAGAAGGTCAGGGCGTACGCCCCGGAGACGCCGGAACCGCCCAGCAGCACCGGGTGCTCACCCGCGAGCAGCGCCTCGGCCAGGCGTTCGGCCGTCTCGCGGTGACCGGGGGTCATACAGAGCGTGGTGCCGTCGGCGAAGACATACACATCGAGGGTGCCGAGCGGACCCGGGCGCACGTCGGCGAGTTCCGTACGGCTGTCGGCGAGCTCTTCGAGACGGTTCACGGTGTGTTCGTGATCGGTGACGACCGGAGTCTGCACGGGTACGAAGTCGGGGTGCGAGGGGTGGCGGCGACGGGCCGCGGCCAGCTCGGGGGAGTCCTCGGCGAACTCCGCCGTCTCGGGCAGTTCGGTCACGTCCGCCAGTTCGACCAGTTCCGTCAGCTCTTCGAGCGCCTCGGTGGCGTCGAAGTCCATCGCCTCCAGTCCCGCGAAGTCGGCCTGGCGCGGCATGAAGAACGGTGTCTCCTCGCCGATCCCGGTCAGGCCGCCCAGCAGGGACGGGGCGTCGGCGGCATCGCGCGCTTCCTGAGTGGCCCAGAAGGCACGGGCCTCGGCGAGCTCGCGCTCCCGTTCCTCGGCGAGTGCTTCGGCGACGGCGGCGCGTATCTCGTCGGCCGGGGTGGCTTCGTTGCGGCTCTGCGCGGGCACGGCGGCACCGTGGACGCGAGCCGCTGCCAGCTCCGCACGAAGGGCCATGATCTGCCTGCGCAGCCCGTGAGCAGCGTACAGAGCGGCGACGCCCACGGCCGTGGCAGCGGCGGTGGTCAGCAACAGGGCAAGAGGCATGGCGCTCACTGACGTACTCCCGGTTTCAATCGATCCCCGACTTCCTACCTCAGCTTGTCCTCTACCTGCGCCTGGTGTCAGTGCATTACGTCACGAATTGGACAGTTCTTTGGGCCCGGTGTTTAACCCTGATGCTGGTGTGACCTGCGGGAATGACTCTCCCCCAGGACATAGGTCACATCCTGGGGGAGATTCGGTCACGGTCGGGGCTCGCTACAGCTCAGCTCAGCCGCTCGATGACCATCGCCATGCCCTGGCCGCCGCCCACGCACATGGTCTCCAGACCGAACTGCTTGTCGTGGAACTGCAGGCTGTTGATCAGCGTGCCGGTGATCCGGGCTCCGGTCATGCCGAAGGGGTGTCCGACGGCGATGGCGCCACCGTTGACGTTCACCTTCTCCAGCGGCAGGCCGAGGTCGCGGTACGAGGGGATCACCTGGGCGGCGAACGCCTCGTTGATCTCGGCCAGGTCGATGTCGTCGATGGTCAGTCCGGCCCGCTTCAGCGCCTGCTTGCTGGCCTCCACCGGTCCGTACCCCATGATCTCGGGGGAGAGGCCGGAGACACCGGTCGAGACGATCCGGGCCAGCGGGGTCAGGCCCAGCTCGCGCGCCTTGGTGTCGGACATGATCACGAGCGCGGCGGCGCCGTCGTTGAGCGGGCAGCAGTTGCCCGCCGTGACCAGGCCGTCCGGGCGGAAGACCGGCTTGAGGCCCTGCACGCCCTCCAGGGTGACGCCCGCGCGCGGGCCGTCGTCCTTCGAGACGACTGTGCCGTCCGGGGTGGTGACCGGGGTGATCTCGCGCTCCCAGAAGCCGTTCTTGATGGCTTCCTCGGCGAGGTTCTGCGAGCGGACGCCGAACTCGTCCATGTCCTGGCGGGTGACGCCCTTGAGCCGGGCCAGGTTCTCCGCGGTCTGCCCCATCGCGATGTACGCGTCCGGGACGAGACCGTCCTCGCGCGGGTCGTGCCAGTCGGCGCCCTCCTGCTCGGCGCGGGCAGCGGTGCGGGCCTCGGCGTCGGCGAACAGCGGGTTGTGCGTGTCCGGCAGGCTGTCCGAGTTGCCCTTCACGAAGCGGGACACCATCTCGACACCGGCCGAGATGAAGACGTCGCCCTCGCCTGCCTTGATGGCGTGCAGCGCCATACGGCTGGTCTGGAGGGAGGACGAGCAGTAGCGGGTGACGGTACAGCCGGGAAGGTGGTCCATTCCCATCGCTACGGCGATGATGCGGCCCAGGTTGTTGCCCTGCTCGCCGCCGGGGAGGCCGCAGCCGAGCATCAGGTCGTCGATGTCCTTCGGGTCCAGTGCGGGAACCTTGGCCAGCGCGGTCCGGATGATCGTGGCGGTCAGGTCGTCCGCACGCAGGTCCTTCAGCGAACCCTTGAAGGCCCGGCCGATGGGGGAACGGGCAGCAGAGACGATCACGGCTTCGGGCATCACGCGGCTCCATGAGGGCTGGAAGGCGGGTTCTGACAGGTGCTGACTTGGAAGTTACCTCTACGTAGCTGCTGGGTCACCGGGCAGCGCATGTGACGCCGACCTCTTTTCTAAGCGACCGCTCAGCCGGTCAATTGGCGGGGAGGTTGCGCGACTCCCCGTGCGGCTCGCCGTGCGACTCTCCGGACGGTTCCTCGCGCGGCTCGATGTGCGGCTCCTGGCGCGGTTCCGTGAGCGGTTCCTGGCGCGGCTCCTCGTGCGGTCCGGAGGACGTCGCCGGCTCGGTCGCCGGCTCCGTCTCCGGGTGCGGCTGAGGCTCCGTGGCCGCAGGCAGGCGCCGCCGCCTGCGGTGCTTGAGAAGCGCCCAGGGCGCCCGGGCGCCCGTGACCTCCGTACCGGCCTCCCTGGCCGCCTGGGAGGCCGCCTCGGCCACCGGCAGCATGTCCTCGCGCCGGGCCCCGTCCAGCCGGTCGGTCTCCGGCCACAGTCCCAGCACCGCACAGAGTGTGGGCAGTACCGCCATCGCCGCGGTGGCGTACCCCTCCGCCGACGGGTGGTAGTTGTCCGGCCCGAACAGTTCCCGCGGATTCGCCTCGAACTCCGGCCCCAGCAGGTCGCCCAGCGACACCGTGCGCCCGCCCTGTTCCACCGAGCCGATCGTCTGGGCCGCCGCCAACTGCCGGCTCACCCGCCGGGCCAGCCAGCGCAGCGGCTGGTAGACCGGCTCGATCGTGCCGAGATCCGGGCACGTGCCGACCACCACCTCCGCGCCCGCCGTACGCAGTCTGCGCACCGCGGTGGTCAGACAGCGCACCGACTGGGTGGCGGGCATCCGGTGCGTGACATCGTTCGCCCCGATCATGATCACGCAGACGTCGGGCGTATGGGACGGATCGGCGAGCAGGAGTGAGACCTGCCTTTCCAGGTCGTCCGACCGGGCACCCGGCTGCGCCACATTGCGCAGATCCACCGGCCGCTCGGACACCGCCGCCAGCCCCGAGGCGAGCAGTGCCCCCGGGGTCTGCCCGGCCCGGCGCACCCCCTGCCCGGCCGCCGTCGAGTCACCCAGCAATCCCAGCCGCAACGGGGCGGCGGGGCCGGCGAACGCCACTCCGTACCGCCCGTCCGCGCTCGGCGGAACCGGTGCGATACCGCCGCCCACGTGCCGTTTCGCCAGCTGGACCTCCGCCAGCAGTACGCCCACCGCCGCCGCGCCGAGCAGCCCGATGCTGCCGCCGCCGTAGGCCGCGCCCGCCGCGATCCGCCGTGCCACCCTTGCCCTCGACACAGTCCGGTCCACCTCCTCGTTGCCGTACCGCCGTACCTACAGCTAACTGCCCCGCGGTGACGGTCGCTCAATCGCTTCGCCCGATCCCGCGTCCGTACGCATACCCTTGCCGCACCATCTCGGAGACCCCGGAGTACACGGTGCGATACCACGATTCGATGATCAGTCTCGTAGGCAATACCCCGCTGGTGAGGCTGCGCAGTGTCACGGCCGGCATCCAGGCGACGGTCCTGGCCAAGGTCGAGTACTTCAACCCCGGCGGTTCGGTCAAGGACCGCATCGCCCTGCGGATGATCGAGGCCGCCGAACAGAGCGGCGAGCTGCAGCCCGGCGGCACGATCGTCGAGCCGACCAGCGGCAACACGGGCGTCGGCCTGGCGATCGTCGCTCAGCAGAAGGGGTACAAGTGCATCTTCGTCTGCCCGGACAAGGTGTCCACGGACAAGATCAATGTGCTGCGCGCCTACGGTGCCGAGGTCGTCGTCTGCCCGACGGCCGTCGACCCCGAGCACCCTGACTCGTACTACAACGTCTCGGACCGGCTGGTCCGCGAGACCCCCGGAGCCTGGAAGCCCGACCAGTACTCCAACCCGAACAATCCGCGCTCCCACTACGAGACGACCGGTCCGGAGCTGTGGGAGCAGACGGACGGGAAGATCACCCATTTCGTCGCGGGCGTCGGCACGGGCGGCACGATCAGCGGCACCGGCCGCTATCTGAAGGAGATCAGCGGCGGCTCGGTCACGGTCGTCGGCGCGGACCCGGAGGGCTCGGTCTACTCCGGCGGCTCCGGGCGTCCGTACCTCGTCGAGGGCGTCGGCGAGGACTTCTGGCCGAGTGCCTACGACCGTACGGTCACGGACGAGATCGTCGCCGTGTCCGACAAGGACTCCTTCCAGATGACCCGTCGCCTCGCCAAGGAGGAGGGCCTGCTGGTCGGCGGCTCCTGCGGCATGGCCGTCGTCGCCGCCCTGGAGGTCGCGAAGCGGCTGGGCCCGGACGACGTGGTCGTCGTCCTGCTGCCCGACAGCGGCCGCGGCTATCTGAGCAAGATCTTCAACGACGAGTGGATGGCCGACTACGGCTTTTTGGAGGACACCGGTCCGTCCGCACGCGTCGGGGACGTACTCGACCACAAGGACGGCCCGATCCCGACGCTCGTGCACATGCACCCCGAGGAGACCGTCGGCGAGGCTATCGACGTGCTGCGCGAGTACGGCGTCTCGCAGATGCCGATCGTGAAGCCGGGTGCGGGCCACCCGGACGTGATGGCCGCCGAAGTCATCGGCTCGGTGGTGGAGCGGGAGTTGCTGAACGCGCTGTTCGCCCAGCGCGCCTCGCTCTCCGACCCGCTGGAGAAGCACATGTCGCCGCCGCTGCCGCAGGTCGGCTCCGGTGAACCGGTCGCGGACCTGATGGCGGTGCTCGGCGGCACGAACGCGGCGGACGCGGCGATCGTGCTGGTGGAGGGCAAGCCGAAGGGCGTGGTCAGCAGGCAGGACCTGCTGGCGTTCCTCGCGAAGGACGCGGGGCCCGGCAAGCCGTGACGGTCCGCAGGCAGTAGCGGACCGGGGTGCCGGGCTTCGCCGAAACGGTACGAGCCTGACACGTACACGCAGCACCGGCTTAACACGGGTCCGGCACATTGAGGGGTGTCGGCAGGGAAACCCGCCGACACCCGATACGGCGACACGGATTACGGAGCGGCTCCCGGACCTCCACCGTCGCCAGGACACGGTGACCGGCCCTGACCCGGACCCGTGTCCCCCGCGGGGACCGCCGTCGTCCCGCCCCCTGGGAAACCGGGGGTGCGGCGGTCCCCGTGATACATCCATGTGCGACGGACGTCCGCGACGGTCAGGTGCGCGGGCCGTGCGACGGGCGAGTGCCCGGCCGGCCGGGCGAGGCGCCGTTCGCGTTCCTGGCGGCGCCTCACCCGGCCGGTGCGGCCGCCCAGCTCGCCAGCAGCGCGATGCGTTCCGCGGTCTCGCTGCCGGGCTCCGGGGTGTAGACCACCAGGGACTGGCCGGGGTCGCCGGGCACACCGAGCGTCTCGTACGGGAGGGTCAGCTCGCCCGCGACGGGGTGGCTGATGCGCTTGACGCCGTAGGTCTTCGCCTTCACCTGGTGATCCGCCCACAGTCGGCGGAAGTCCTCGCTCTTCATGGACAACTCGCCTACCAGTGTGGCCAGTTGCTTGTCATCGGGGTGCAGCCCCGCATCCAGTCGCAGATGGGCGACCGTCTCCGCCGCCACCGCGGCCCACTCCGGATAGAGCTCGCGCGTCGCCGGGTCGAGGAAGACCTGGCGCGGGATGTTCAGGTCCGCCGGGCGCATCCGCGAGTAGCCGACGACCGCGTCGCCCAGCGCGTTCCACGCCAGTACGTCCATCCGGCGGCCCAGGATGAACGCCGGGGCCCCGCCGAGCGTGTCCAGCAGCAGGCGCAGACCGGGGCGGACCCGGTGGGTGGCGGCCGGGGCCGAGGCGCGCGGCCCCGGGCGTGCCACCGTACGCAGATACGTGTGCTCCGTCTCGTCCAGCTGGAGCACCCGGGCGATCGCGTCGAGCACGGCGTCCGAGACGCTCGGGCCGCGCCCCTGTTCCAGCCGTATGTAGTAGTCGACGCTCACCCCCGCGAGCTGCGCGACCTCCTCGCGCCGGAGTCCGGGAACCCGCCGACGGCCGCCGTACACGTTCAGCCCCACGTCCTCGGGCTGGATGCGGGCTCGCCGTGAGCGGAGGAAATCACCGAGGTCGCCGTCCATGACGCCGATCGTAGAAGAAACGCGGGTGCCGAACCTGGTACTGGCAGACCCAGGAACAACGCATCCCTGGGTAGCCGGGTGGCAGCCGCGCAGAGTGGGACCAGGCCCGGGGGAACGCCCCGGTCCTGAGAGCACAAGGAGTACGGACATGTCGTACGAGACCCTCGCGGGCCGCACCGCCGTCATCACCGGAGCCGCCAGCGGCATGGGCGCCGCGACCGCCCGGCTGCTCGCCGCCCAGGGCGTCGGGGTCGCACTGCTGGCCCGGCGCGCGGAGCGGCTGGAGAAGCTGGCCGCCACGATCGAGGCGGAGGGCGGTGAGGCGCTCGCCGTCACCGCCGATGTCACCGACCAGGCGTCCGTGGACGCCGCGGCCGAGCGGGTGCACAGCACGTTCGGGCAGGTGGACATGGTGGTCAACGCGGCCGGTGTGATGCTGCCGAACCCGGTGGACGAGGGCCGGACGGACGAGTGGCAGCGGATGATCGACACCAATGTGACGGGCGCCCTGCGGATCATCCGGGCCTTCACATCCGACCTGGTGGCGGCGGCCGCCGACGGCCGCACCGCGGACCTGGTGAACATCTCGTCCATCGGCGCGCACGTCACGTTCCCCAACTACGCGGTGTACGGGGCGACGAAGGCCGCGCTCACCCACCTGTCGTCGTCGCTGCGCACGGAGTTCGGACCTCGCGACGTCCGCGTCACGAACATCGAGCCGGGTCTCACCGACACGGAACTGGGCGGCCACATCGACAACGCCGAGCTGAGCGGGCAGCTCGACGGCATGTTCAACGCGGTCGGGGCACTGTCGAGCGAGGAGATCGCCGACCTCGTGGCCTACGCCACCAGTCGCGCGCGCCACATCAACCTGCGCCAGCTGGTCGTGCTGCCCACCCGCCAGGTGTAGCGCCCCGTGTCCTCGGACCCGGCCCGCGGCCCTCAGTCCTCCCAGTCGGACTCCGCGCGCGAGGAACGGCGCTGGAACCAGGGCCAATTGCGGGCAGCGTGGACGGCGTTGACACCGACGATCCCGAGCCAGACGACGACCAGGCCCGCGGTATGGGCGGCCGCGGCGCCGATCGCCGACAGCGGGATGGCCAGGACCAGCGAGATGATCCCGAAGCCGTAGCGCTCGCCGAAGTTCCCCATGGGCTGCGGTGTGCGAGCGCCCCTGGCGACGCTCACCTGCTGCTCGGCGAGATGACGCCGGACGCGGCGGTCGAGCGTGGTGTCGAGGCGCTGCTCGACCTTCTCCAGGAAGGACTCGACGAGTGCGGACTCGTAATCCGCACCCAGCTCGCTACGGGCATGCAGGGTGGCATCGAGCTCGTTCTTGAGCTCAGGGTCACGGGTATCCATGTCCCTCACGGTACGAAACGGGAGCGTCCGGGGCAGTGGGGCTAACCCCCCTCTTCTTCCGGCTGTGTGTCTCTTCTGGCTACGTGCGGGCGGCCGCCGTGCCGGTGGTCCCGGCCCCGCTGTCCTCGCCCGAGGTCGCCTGGGCGGGGAGGATCGTGTGCTCCGGAATGTGCGTGGTGTCGCGGCGGGCGAGCAGCCAGTACAGCAGTGCGGGTACGACCAGGCCGACCACCCACGAGATGTCGGCGCCACCCAGCGGAGCGACCAGCGGGCCGGTGTAGAAGTGCGTCGCCAGGAACGGCAGCTGGGCGAGGAGCCCGATCCCGTACACCACCAGCGCGTCCCGGCGCCATGCGCCGTACCGTCCGTGCGGATCGGCGAGGGCGGGGATGTCGTACCGCTCCCGTGAGATCAGGTAGTAGTCGACCAGGTTGATCGCCGACCACGGGGTGAAGAAGGTCAGCAGGAAGAGGAGGAAGTCCTTGAAGGAGGCGAGGAAGCTGTCCTTGCCGAGCAGGGCCACGACGGTGCCCGCGAGCATGATGCCCGTGATGTAGAGGGCCCGGCCGCGCGGGGAGAGGGTCCTTTGACCGCGGAAGCCGCTGATGCTGGTCACCAGCGACATGAAGCCGCCATAGGTGTTGAGGACATTGATGGTCAGCTTGCCGAGCGCGATCACGAAGTACAGGAACGAGGCGATCAGGCCGGTTCCGCCCAGGGCGACGACGTAGCCGACCTGGCTCGCCAGGAAGGCGTCCCCTGCGGTGGCCGCGACGAGCACGCCGAAGACCATGGACCACTGGGAGCCGAGCGCCGAGCCGGAGAGCGTCCACCAGAAGGTGGCGCGGGCGCTGGTCGTGCGCGGCAGATAGCGGGAGTAGTCGGCGACGTACGGGCCGAAGGCCAGTTGCCAGGACGCGGCGAGCGAGACCGCGAGCAGGAACATCGGCAGATCGAAGGATCGGTCGGCGAGGACGGCTCCGAGATCGATGCGGTCGAGCAGCCGGATGCCGAGATAGACGAAGGCGATCGCGCAGATCACCCCGGCGACCCGGCCGAGCATGTGGATGACGCGGTAGCCGATCGCTGCCATCAGGGCGGTGACCAGCGCGAAGATGACGATGCCGGGCGTCTCGCCGAGGTGGGTGAGCTCCCCGACGGCCTGACCGGCCAGCACGCTGCCGCTGGCGAAGAAGCCGACGTACATCACGATCACCAGGGCCAGCGGGATCACCGCGCCCTTGACCCCGAACTGCGCGCGGGACTGGATCATCTGCGGCAGCCCCAGGCGCGGGCCCTGCGCGGAGTGCAGGGCCATCACGGCTCCGCCGAGCAGATTGCCCAGCGCCAGGCCGATGACCGACCAGAACGCGCCGCCGCCGAAGACGACCGCGAGCGCGCCGGTGACGACGGCGGTGATCTGGAGATTCGCGCCGAGCCAGAGCGTGAACTGGCTGAACGCGGTGCCGTGACGTTCCTCGTCCGGCACGACATCGATGGAGCGCTGTTCGAGCAGACCTGCCATGGGTCGGGCTCCCTTCTTAGGGCTGAGGCCGAGGTCGTGAACTGCCGTGGTGCCGTTCGGAAAGCGCTCGTCCACCGCGCCGAACCGATCAGGTGTCGTCCCTTGTCCCGGCTGCATATAGTCATGCAGAGTTCTTCTTCGTTGAATAGATTGTCAATACTTTGGAGTAAAACCTTGGTTCCAGAGGTCCGAAGGGCGAGATGAAATGCCCGGAAAGGAGGGGTTTGCGCATGATGTCGTCTCACCTGACGGACTCCGTGACCTTCGGGAACCCCGCGCCCGGGATCGCGGGCTCGTTCGGGGGCTCCGGCTCCGTCGGCCCCGTGGGCCGGGACCGGCCGCTCACCGATGATGGAGAGGTCGCGGCCGGGGAGCTGCTCGACCAGTACACGGGATTTTGAAGGGGGACGGCATGAGCGAGAGCAGCCCTGCCGCACGACTGCAGCAGCTCTTCGAGGGGCGCCGGCTGACACCGACACAACGACGCATCGCGCACTCGATGGTGCGCAGGGCCGGGGACGTGCCGTTTCTGTCGAGCGTGGAGCTGGCCGAACTCGCCGGGGTCAGCCAGCCGTCCGTCACCCGGTTCGCCGTGGCACTCGGGTTCGACGGCTATCCGGCGCTCCGCAAACACCTGCGGGAGGTCGCCCCCGCCGAGTCCGTACCGGGGGGCGGAGGTGCGGAAGACGCGTACAACGAGTACCAGCAGGCCGTCCTCGGCGAGATCGAGAATCTGCGGCATCTGGCCGAGCTGCTCGCCGACCCCGGGCCGGTCGAACGTGCGGGCAGGCTGCTGGCGGCCTCCCGGCCGCTGCCGGTGCTCGGACTGCGGGCCGCCTCCTCCCAGGCGCGCGGGTTCGGGTACTTCGCGGCCAAGGTCCACCCCGATGTCCGGGTGCTCGACGAGGGCGGCAGCATGCTGCACGACCGGATCGACGCCGCGCGGCGGGCGGGTGCCACCGCGCTGATCTGCTTCGCGCTGCCCCGGCACCCGAAGGAGGTCGTGGACGCCCTCGCGTATGCCCGGGAACAGGGCCTGACCGTGGTGGCGGTCGCCGATTCGGCGTTCGCTCCGGTGGCCGGACACAGTGACCTGCTGATCCCGGCCGCCGTCGGCACCGGGCTCGCCTTCGACACCGCGTGTGCGCCGATGCTGCTGGGGCGGGTGCTGCTGGAGGCGATGTGCGACGCCCTGCCCGACGCGCAGGCGCGGCTGGAGGAGTTCGACGCGAGGGCCGCGGCGCGAGGGCTGTTCGTCGAGTGACGGCGGTGGCGACGGCCTGATGGGGATCAGGCACCGAGGGGGCCCCACCAACCTCGACGATTCTCAGACATCGCTCATTTACGGCTATTAATCTCCCGGCTCAGAAGCATCAGAAGGAGCCGTGGAGAGGGGTACGGACGTGGGGCGCGGAGCGCAGTCGTTGGCGAGGGTGGCCGTGATCGTGCGGGCCGGAGCCGCACCGCTGTGGTGGCCGGGGTTGCTCGCCGCGGCGATCGGCGCACTGGTGCCGGGACTCACCGGGCGCCGGATCGGACTGCTGGCCGGGGCGGCGCTGTTCCTGATCACGGCAGCCGCGGTGGCGCTCGTACGCGACCGGCGGTACGCACAACTGGCCGGGGGCGCCACCCGCGCCGGGCGGTCCGACTTCCTCCAGGACCGGGCCGTGACCGTACGCAACTGGCGGCGCGGGCACCGGTGGTGGCTGCTCGGGGCGTTCCTGGTAGCCGTGGCGAGCGCGTTCGTACTGCCCGGGACCGGCGGGCTGGTGCTCGCGGGGGCGGGGGCCGGGCTCTGGATCAAGGCCGTCCGGATCGGGCGGCGCGAGCGCCGGGACGACGCCCTGTACTGGGTGCGGACGGACTGGGTGGAGCGCGGCCGGCCCGCGGGCAAGCGGGTGAAGGCGTACCGGACGACCGGGCCGATGGCGGGTGACGCCGCGCCCGGCGGGGCGCGGCGTCGGCGCTGAGGCCGCCGGGTCAGACCTCCAGTTCGGCCTCGATCCGCTTCAGCTGGTGGCGGGCCATCGCCAGGTTGGCGCGGCCCTTGTCCAGTACCAGGTACAGGAAAAGGCCGTTGCTGCCACGAGCCTTGAGCAGCCGGATCAGGTGGTACTGGCCGCCGAGCGTGATCAGGATGTCCTCGATCTCGTCCTGGATGCCGAGGTGTTCCATGGTGCGGAGCTTGGCGCGTACGACATCGGTGTTGCCCGCGGCCGCGACCTCCAGGTTGAAGTCCTTGCCGCCGCCGAGGGTGCCCAGTGCCATTCCGCTGGTGTAGTCGACGAGGGCGACACCGAGGGTGCCCTCGATCGACGTCATCGCTTCCTTGAGTGACGCTTCGGTGTTCGACATGCGTGCTCGTTTCCTTTCCTGGCCGGCCGGGTCGACCGGATCCTTGGGTTGTCTCCGGGGCGTGTGGTGTTACGTGCGGCGCGGCAGCGGGCCGGGCTGCGAGGTGGGCTTTTCGGGGGCGCGGGCCGGGGGTGCCGGATGTGCGGCGCGTTCCATCGCGGTGTCGATCAGTTCGCCGATGCGGGCGCCCGCCCGGCGGCCCTCCAGATGGAGCCTGCCGACGTTGATCCGGTCCTCGGCCAGCAGCGTGAGGACGGCCGAGGAGCCTGCGGCGTACGTCGCGATGTAGCCGGCCCCGCCCCGTACGAGAAGTTCACGGAAGCTTCCGCGGCCGGTCGCGTCCGCCATCCGGATCGCGACGCCGAGCGCGGCCGCGGTCAGTGCGGCGACGCCCTCCGCCGCCACGCCCGGGGTGTCATGGGCCAGGACGAGACCGTCGGTGCTGGCCGCCAGGGCGCCGGAGAGGAGCGGGACCCGGGCCCGTAATCCCTGGAGTTCGGCCAGCACATCCTGCGCTTCGGCCTCGGGCACCATCAGCTGTCTCCTCCCGGCACGCTGTCTGAGCGCGCGTATCACAGGGCCTCCAATGCGTCTCGGAGCCGGCGCAGCAGCGCGACGTCGGGGTCGGCCGTGACCCCCGGAAGCGCGATCCGGCCGGGGACGGCCGCGGCCGGCGGCTCCCGTACCGCTTCGACCAGTCCGGCCGCGGCCAGGCGCCGCAGATCGACCAGGACATGGAACGCCGGCCTGCCCAGCTCCTGAGCGATGTCCGATGCGGTACGCGCCCCGTCCACGAGATCGAGCACGCGGCGCCGGCCCGGCGGAACGGGCGCGTCGACGGAGCGGTCCGTCCGTACCAGCGGTGCGCTGTCGCCCGCCGCGTCGGGCCAGATCCGCTCCAGTAGTTCCCGGCGCCGGAGCGTCTCGCGCTGCACGGCATCGACGGGGACGGGGCGGACGGGGCCGATCCAGTGGGAGACCCCGTAGCGGAAGCGGGCCGGGGTGCGGGTGGGGGCGAGCGCGAAGAACGCCGCGTCGTACAGCGCGCCCAGGTGGCACAGCTCCAGTGCCCCGCCCGGCACCCGCCCGCTGTCCACCAGATAGCGGCCGACCCGCTGTCCGGCGCCCGCCCTGGCGACCGCCTCCCACCAGCCGTCGCGGTGCAGGGCGCCGCCCGTGGTGAGCAGGACGTCGATACCGGGTGTCGCGGGGCTCTCGGCGTGCACCACCTGGCCCTCGGCGAGGTACAGGGTGCCGCGGTCGCGCATCAGGGCGCCGGTGGCACGCTCGGCGGCGAGGCGCTGCAGCATGGGGGAGAGGGGCGCGACCGGGGTGGGGGCGGTTCTCATGACAGGACCAGCCGCTGGGCCATCTCGCCCAGCCGTATTCGGGCGAGAGCCAGATTGCCCTCCGCGCGATCGAGCCAGAGATGGACGAAGACGCTGCTGTCGAAGGCGGTCTCGACGAAACGGAGAATGTGGTAACCGGCCCGGGTGGTGACGATGACGTCTTCGACCGGGGGCGGCGCTCCCTCGACCGCCTCTTCGGGTACGGCGGTGGACGGTCCGGCGGCCTCCAGTGCGAAGGCGGGTTGCTCGGCCGCCATCCGTGCGACCTCGGCCGTCTCCGCGGCGGTGGCCTCGTGGTCGCCGTTGGGCGATTCGCCGATGGTGCCGAGGGCGAGGCCGCTCGTCCAGTCGACCACCGCGGCGCCGCGGGCGCCGGGCAGCCTCATGACTTCGAGCAGGCACTCGTCGATTCCGGGCACGCGCACTCCCCTCCCGACGTGGCGTACGGCTGTGACTCCGAGGCTACGCAACGTGCTCGCCCCGGGCAGGGGTTCTGGCATTTTCCATAGGTACATGCGTAAGGGATCTTCGGCGGGCGCGGGGGAGGCGCGTAACGGGGCGGCCGGGAGGCGAGTGCGGAGCGGCCGGGCGGTGTTCATTCCGGACGACGGCGCGAGGGCTGTTGACTACTAGTATTCAGGCCATCAGGATGTGAATAGAAGATTTACAAACAGCGAGGAGGCAACGCCATGTCAGGACCCCGCCCCGTACGGGCACCGCGCGGTACGGAACTGAGCGCCCTGGGATGGCAGCAGGAGGCCGCCCTGCGCATGCTGCAGAACAACCTCGACCCCGAGGTCGCCGAACACCCCGACAAGCTCGTCGTCTACGGCGGCACCGGCAAGGCGGCCCGCGACTGGCGCTCGTTCGACGCCATGGTGCGCACGCTGCGGACGCTCAAGCAGGACGAGACGATGCTCGTCCAGTCCGGCCGTCCGGTCGGCGTCATGCAGACGCACGAGTGGGCGCCGCGCGTCCTGATCGCCAACTCCAACCTGGTGGGCGACTGGGCGAACTGGGAGGAGTTCCGCCGCCTGGAGGCGCTCGGGCTCACCATGTACGGCCAGATGACCGCCGGCTCGTGGATCTACATCGGCACACAGGGCATCCTGCAGGGCACCTACGAGACCTTCGCCGCCGTCGCGGCCAAGAAGTTCAACGGGACGCTGGCCGGCACGATCACCCTGACCGCCGGACTCGGCGGCATGGGCGGCGCCCAGCCGCTCGCCGTGACCATGAACGACGGCGTCGCGATCTGTATCGACTGTGACCCGCGCGCCATCGAGCGCCGCATCGAGCACCGCTACCTGGACGTGCGCGCCGACTCCCTGGAGCACGCGCTCCAGCTCGCCACCGAGGCCCGGGACGCCCGCAAGCCGCTCTCCATCGGCCTGCTGGGCAACGCGGCGGAGCTGCTGCCGCGGATGCTCGCCGAGGGTGCGCCGATCGACATCGTCACCGACCAGACCAGCGCGCACGACCCGCTCTCCTACCTCCCGCTCGGTATCGACTTCGACGACATGGCCTCGTACGCCGCCGAGAAGCCCGCCGACTTCACTCAGCGCGCACGCGAGTCGATGGCCAAGCACGTCGAGGCGATGGTCGGCTTCATGGACGCGGGGGCCGAGGTCTTCGACTACGGCAACTCCATCCGGGGCGAGGCGCAACTCGTCGGCTACGACCGGGCGTTCGACTTCCCGGGGTTCGTGCCCGCGTACATCCGGCCGCTCTTCTGTGAGGGCAAGGGGCCGTTCCGCTGGGCGGCGCTCTCCGGCGAGGCGTCCGACATCCACAAGACCGACAAGGCGATGCTCGAACTCTTCCCGGAGAACGAGTCGCTGCACCGCTGGATCAAGATGGCCGGTGAACGCGTCCACTTCCAGGGACTGCCTGCCCGGATCTGCTGGCTCGGTTACGGCGAGCGCGACCGGGCCGGCGAACGGTTCAACGACATGGTGGCCTCCGGCGAACTGGCCGCGCCGCTGGCGATCGGGCGCGACCACCTGGACTGCGGCTCCGTGGCCTCCCCGTACCGGGAGACCGAGGCCATGCTCG
The DNA here is from genome assembly GCF_042801895.1 of Streptomyces sp. NPDC057543. Lineage (NCBI taxonomy): Bacteria > Bacillati > Actinomycetota > Actinomycetes > Kitasatosporales > Streptomycetaceae > Streptomyces > Streptomyces sp. NPDC057543. The sequence continues at coordinate 15,787 of NZ_JBHVFF010000086.1, forward strand.
ACGGCTCCGACGCGATCGCCGACTGGCCGCTGCTGAACGCCATGGTCAATGTGGCGTCCGGGGCCTCCTGGGTGTCCATCCACCACGGCGGCGGCGTCGGCATGGGGCGCTCCATCCACGCCGGGCAGGTGACCGTCGCCGACGGTACGAAGCTGGCGGGCGAGAAGATCCGCCGGGTGCTCACCAACGACCCGGGCATGGGCGTCATCCGGCACGTCGACGCCGGGTACGACATCGCGGAGTCGGTCGCCGCGGACAAGGGCGTCCGCGTGCCGATGGCGGAGGGACAGTGACCGGGGAACGGAACGGGGCCGGGACCGCCGAGGCTGTGATCGGCGCCGCGAACCACGCCGGCGCCGCCGGACGCAGCGCCGCGACCGGCGCCGGTGCCCGGCCCTCCGGGAGCGGGGGCAGCGCACCGTCGTTCCAGGACATGTGGCGGGAGCTCGCGCCCATCGGCCGGCATCAGGACAGTGGCGGCTACCGCCGCTACGCCTGGACGGGGGCCGACGACGACTGCCGTGCCTGGTTCCGGGCGCAGGCCGAGGCGCGCGGGCTCACCTACGAGGTCGACCGGAACGGCAATCAGTGGGCCTGGCTCGGCGACCCCCTCGCCGGGGACGCCGTCGTCACCGGATCGCACCTCGACTCCGTACCGGACGGCGGCGCCTTCGACGGGCCGCTCGGTGTGGTTTCCTCCTTCGCCGCCCTCGATGAACTCCGGCGCAGGGAAGCGCGGTTCACCCGGCCGCTGGCCATCAGCAACTTCGGCGACGAGGAAGGGGCCCGCTTCGGGCTCGCCTGCGTGGGCTCCCGGCTCGCCGCCGGGCAGCTGACCGTCGAGGCGGCGCACCGGCTCACCGACGCCGACGGCATCACGCTGCCGCAGGCCATGGAAGCGGCCGGATACGACCCCGACACCATCGGCCCCGACCCCGAACGCCTCGCCCGTATCGGCGCGTTCGTGGAACTCCACGTCGAGCAGGGGCGCGCCCTCGACCTCACCGGCGACCCGGTCGGCATCGCCTCCGCGATCTGGCCGCACGGGCGCTGGAGGTTCGACTTCCGGGGCGAGGCCAACCACGCCGGCACCACCCGGCTGGCCGACCGGCGCGACCCGATGCTCACGTACGCCGAGACCGTGCTGGCCGCCCGCCGCGAGGCGGAGCTCGTCGGCGCCCTCGCCACCTTCGGCAAGATCGCCGTCGAGCCGAACGGGGTCAACGCGATCCCCTCCCTCGTCCGTGGCTGGCTCGACTCCCGCGCCGCCGACCAGGACCGCCTCGACGCCGTGGTCGGCGGCATCGAGCGGGCGGCCCGGGAACACGCCGAGCGGGCGGGGATCGACCTCGATGTCGTACGGGAGTCCTTCACGCCCGTCGTGGAGTTCGAGCACGCCCTGCGCGACGAGCTCGGCAAGATCCTGACGGGCCGGGGCGACGCCGACCGCGCCGTACCCGTCCTCGGCACCGGCGCCGGACACGACGCGGGTATTTTGTCCGCTTCGGTCCCGACCGCCATGCTGTTCGTACGGAACCCGACCGGGATCTCGCACTCGCCGGCCGAGTACGCCGCCGAGGACGACTGCGTGGCCGGGGTGACCGCACTCGCCGACGTACTGGAAGGTCTCGCGTGCAGCTGACAAGGGAGTCGACGGGCCGGCCCGTCACCGTGACGTACTGGTTGTCCCACGCCTGGCTCGGCACCCATGTCGAGCCGGGCGTCGCCCTGGACGTGTCCGGCGGGGTCATCGCGGGCGTCCGCACCGGCGTCGCCACGCCGCCGCCGGGCGCCACCGTGCTGCGCGGGCTCACCCTTCCCGGGCTCGCCAACACCCACTCGCACGCCTTCCACCGGGCCCTGCGCTCCACCGTCCAGGTCGGCTCCGGCACCTTCTGGACCTGGCGCGAGACCATGTACCAGGTCGCCTCCCGGCTCACCCCCGACTCGTACTACCACCTGGCCCGTGCCGTGTATGCCGAGATGGCCCTGGCCGGCATCACCGCGGTCGGCGAATTCCACTATCTGCACCACGCGCCGGGCGGCACCCCGTACAGCAACCCCAACGCGATGGGCGAGGCGCTGATCGCGGCCGCGGGCGAGGCCGGGATCCGGATCACGCTGCTGGACACCGCCTACCTCTCCGCCGGATTCGGCCGGCGCCCCACCCAGTACCAGCAGCCCGACCAGCACCAGCTGCGCTTCTCCGACACCACCGCGGACGCCTGGGCCGAACGCGCCTCCCTCCTCAAGGGCAGCGACCACGCCCTGATCGGCGCGGCCATCCACTCCGTGCGCGCCGTCCCCGCCACGCAGCTCGCCACCGTGGCCGCGTGGGCCGAGGAACGGCAGGCACCGCTCCATGTCCACCTCTCCGAACAGACCGCGGAGAACGACGCCTGCCTCGCCGCCCACGGCTGCACCCCCACCCGGCTCCTCGGCGACCACGGGGTCCTCGGCCCACGCACCACCGGCATCCACAACACCCACCTCACCGGCGAGGACATCACGCTCCTCGGCTCCTCGGCGACCGGCACCTGCATGTGTCCCACCACGGAACGCGACCTCGCCGACGGAATCGGCCCCGCCCCCGCCCTCCAGCGCGCCGGCTCGCCGCTCTCCCTCGGCAGCGACAGCCACGCCGTGATCGACCTCTTCGAAGAGGCCCGGGCGATGGAGCTCAACGAGCGCCTGCGCACCCGGGCGCGCGGTCACTGGACAGCGGCCGCCCTGCTGCGCGCCGCGACCGTCGACGGACATGCCGCACTCGGCCGGCCCGAGGCGGGCATCCTCGAACCCGGCGCACCCGCCGATCTGGCGACCGTCGCCCTGGACTCCGTCAGAACAGCGGGACCGGTGCCCCGGCTCGCTGCCGAAACAGCCGTATTCGCCGCCTCCGCAGCCGATGTGCGGCACACGGTCGTAGCAGGTCGGCACATCGTCCGCGACGGGCAGCACACCCTGGTCGGGGACGTTCCCGAAGCGCTCGCCTCGGCCATCGCCGCACTCCACCACTGACCACCCCACCGCCCCGGAGACGGCCGGTCCCCGGACCCCCGCGAGCCTCGCCCCGCAGTCCCATCGACGGTCCGCCGCCCCGGGAACGGCCCACCGGAAGACCGCCGCCCCGCAAGCCGATACACAAGGAGAGCAGTCTCCCGATGACGACGACCGCCATCACCAACATCGCCAGCCTGGTCACCAACGACCCCTCCCTGCGCGCGGATTCCCCCCTGGGCCTGATCCGGGACGCGGCCGTCGTCATCGAGGGCGACCGGGTCGTCTGGACCGGTGAGTCAAGCAAAGCACCCGCCACTGACAACGCCGTCGACGCGGGCGGCCGGGCGGCGATCCCCGGCTTCGTCGACTCCCACTCCCACCTCCTGTTCGCGGGCGACCGCACCGAGGAGTTCAACGCCCGGATGTCCGGCCGCGCCTACAGCGCGGGCGGCATCAGGACCACGGTCACCGCCACCCGCGCCGCCACCGACGACGAACTCTCCGCAAACGTCGCCCGCTACCTCGCCGAGGGCCTGCGCCAGGGCACCACCACCTTCGAGACCAAGTCCGGCTACGGCCTCACCGTCGAGGACGAGGCCCGCGCCCTGCGCATCGCAGCCCAGCAAACCGAAGAGGTCACCTACCTCGGCGCCCACATCGTCTCCCCGGACTACGCCGACGACCCGGCCGGCTATGTCGATCTGGTCACCGGGGCGATGCTCGACGCCTGTGCCCCGTACGCCCGTTGGGTCGACGTCTTCTGCGAGAAGGGCGCCTTCGACGGCGACCAGGCCCGCGCGATCCTGACCGCGGGCATCGCGAAGGGCCTGCACCCCCGCGTCCACGCCAACCAGCTCGGCCACGGCCCCGGCGTCCAGCTCGCCGTCGAACTCGACGCCGCCTCCGCCGACCACTGCACCCACCTCACCGACGCGGACATCGACGCCCTGGCCCAGGGCAACACCGTCGCCACCCTGCTTCCGGGCGCCGAGTTCTCCACCCGTGCCACCTGGCCCGACGCCCGCCGCATCCTCGACGCGGGCGCCACCGTCGCGCTCTCCACCGACTGCAACCCGGGCTCGTCGTTCACGTCCTCCATGCCCTTCTGCATCGCCCTCGCCGTACGCGACATGGGCATGACCCCGGACGAGGCCCTCTGGTCCGCCACCGCGGGCGGCGCCGCGGCCCTGCGCCGTACGGACATCGGCCGCATCGCCCCCGGCGCCCGCGCCGATCTGGTGCTCCTGGACGCGCCCAGCCACGTCCACCTGGCCTACCGGCCGGGCGTGCCGCTGGTCCACGCGGTCTGGCGGCGCGGCGAACGCGTCGCCTGAACCGGTACGCCGACGGAGACCGGTGACACGCCCTCACACATGCGGAAGGACCCGCCCGCTGTTCCGGGCAGGTCCTTCCGCAAGGGGCTCACGACGCGACGCGCGGGTGCTCCGCGGGCGTGCGGGGTGCCCGTTCACTCCTCCAGCGTCAGGCCCTTCCGGAGCTTGACCAGCGTGCGGGAGAGCAGCCGCGACACATGCATCTGGGAGATGCCCAGTTCCTCACCGATCTCCGACTGCGTCATGTTGGCGACGAACCGGAGAGAGAGGATCGTGCGGTCCCGGCCCGGCAGCGAGGCGATCAGCGGCTTCAGGGACTCGACGTACTCGATGCCTTCGAGCCCGTGGTCCTCGTAGCCGATCCGGTCCGCCAGCGCGCCTTCGTGGTCGTCCTCCTCGGGCTTGGCGTCCAGCGAACTCGCGGTGTACGCGTTGCTCGCGGCCATGCCCTCGACGACCTCGTCGTTGGTGATGCCGAGGCGGTCGGCGAGCTCGTCCACGGTGGGTGAACGATCCAGCTGCTGGGCGAGCTCGTCGCCCGCCTTGGCCAGGTCGAGCCGCAACTCCTGAAGTCGGCGCGGGACGCGCACGGACCAACTGGTGTCGCGGAAGAAGCGCTTGATCTCGCCGATGATGGTCGGCATCGCGAACGTCGGGAACTCCACGCCCCGGCTGAGCTCGAAGCGGTCGATCGCCTTGATCAGGCCGATGGTGCCGACCTGGATGATGTCCTCCATCGGCTCGCTGCGGGAGCGGAACCGGGAAGCGGCGAACTTGACCAGGGCCAGGTTCAGTTCGACGAGCGTGTTGCGTACGTACGAGTACTCGTGGGTGCCCTCTTCGAGGGATTCGAGCCGTTCGAAGAGGGTCTTCGACAGAGCCCTGGCGTCCAGGGCCCCCACTTCGTCGTAGGGCGGGATCTCGGGAAGTCCTTCGAGACCGTCGGTGATGCCGTGGCCGTCGACCGTGCCGACGGCGGTGCTGCTGATCGTGCTGGTGGGGGTGGTGCTGATCGTGGTGCCAGCACTGGTGTCGCTGGTGCGCGTGCCGTTTCCGGCGTTCGCGGCAGGGGAGTCTGAGTGGGTCGGTCCCTGAGGACATACTGACGTCGCGTCGTGGGTACGCGGTTCGTCGAGCCGGGGTGACATGGTCTCCTCCATCGTTCTCGGCATATGGCTGCCGATGCCCATACGTGTTCCTGCGGTGAAGCGGCGCCTCCGAAGCCGGCCGTGTTTTGGGTGTCCCCCTACCCTTACCCGGTCCGGACAGGCAGTTACAAGCGCCAAATGTTGCTATATGTCCGGTTTGTTGAGGTCTTCGGCTACCACGTGGCGTACGGAACGCGTACTGTTTCAAGAACGTCAGCGACGGCTACAACGAATCTGCGCACGCGGAGATGCAGGCAGTGACGCAGGCAGTGACGACGAAGAGGGACGGGCATGGACCGCGGGACGGTCGGCAGTGCGAACCGGGGTCGGCTTCACGTCGAGGCCCGAACCGAGGGGCGCAGCGAGGTCGTGACGCCGGTGGGTGAGCTGGATCACCACACGGCGGATCTGCTGCGAGAACCCCTGGAGAGCGCGGTCGAGCAAGGGCGAGTACGCCTGGTGGTCGACTGCTCGCGACTCGAATTCTGTGATTCCACCGGGCTCAATGTGCTGCTCGGTGCCCGCCTCAAGGCGGAGGCGGCCGGGGGAGGGGTCCATTTGGCCGGAATGCTGCCGGTGGTGGCGCGGGTCTTCGAGATCACCGGGGCCGAGGCGGTCTTCACCGTCCACGACTCCCTCGAAGCGGCCCTGGATACCTGATCGAGGCGCGTTTCGCGACCCCGGGGGCCTCATGTGTTGCCCGTGTCACGCGAGCCGCGTAGGCGAAGTGGGTGTTGTCGCGATTCGGCCGGGCAGAAGACACCGGGCGGAACCGTGAAAGAGCCGCTCACTTCGTATCTGTTCGTGTACCTGTACTTGTAACTGTTCAATGGCGACATGGTGAATCGGTGAGGTGAAGCGCTGATGAGCACCACCCGGCAGCATCCGCCGGGCGACCTCGGCCGCGAGCCGGAGGGCGCCGGCACGGGCGCGGACGCGGGCGCCGGTGCGGCCTCCCCCGAGCCGGTCGAGCGGCAGTGGCGCACGTTGTCGCTGCGGGGAGTCGGCGGCATCGTGCCGACGGCCCGCGACTTCGCCCGTCAGGCGCTTCACGACTGGGGCTGGCTCCCCGCGACGAGCGCCGACGGACGGGCCGCCGCCGAGGACGTCCTGCTGGTCGTTTCCGAGCTGGTCACCAACGCCTGTCTGCACGCGGACGGCCCCGAGGAGCTGCGTATCGCCTGCACGGCGAAGGTGCTGCGGGTGGAGGTCGTCGACTCGGGCGCGGGGCAGCCCGCGCCGCGCACCCCGCACCGGGCCGGCCGGCCCGGTGGGCACGGCATGTTCATCGTGCAGCGGCTCTGCCTGGACTGGGGGGTCCTGCGGGTGACGGGCCGAGCCGGCAAGACGGTCTGGGCGGAGCTGGCGGCCCCGGCGTAGTCCCGCGCCCGGGCTTCGTGTCATTCCACGTCCGGGCTCCGCGTGGTCCCGCGTACGGGCTTCGCGTGGTCCCGCGTCCGGGCTTCACGTAGTCCCGTGCCCGGGTTCCGTGTAGTCCCACGCCCGGGCTTCACGAGTTCCCTGTCCGGGCTCGGTGGTGGTTCCGCGTCAGTTCCCGGGGGCGTGCGGCCCCGTATATGCACCACTGAAGAGCGCGCCGGATCGGCGCGCTCTTTGTCTTCCCTCCACAAGGCCTCGGGCGTACCTTGAGCGCCCGATCTGATGTGTCGTCAGTTAAGTGGTGAGGGGAACTCAAGGTGTCCTACCAGAAGCGAACAGCTCTCGCGCTGGCGTCCGCGCTGGCGGGCGCGGTGGTGCTGATGGCCGCGCCCGCCGCCCACGCCACGGTCGTGGACGTCAACTACCAGTGCAAGACCCCGATCGGCGACAAGGGCGCCGTGTCTCCCATCGACATCAAGAGCGTCAAGAGCGGCAGCGGCTACAAGCTCACGATGTCCTTCCAGAAGGGCGTCTCGTCCAGCCCGGTCGAACTCGGCAAGGGTGCGATGAAGCCCAGCGCGGTCATCAACGTGGGAGGTGCCGACCAGGGCCGGGTCCAGGTCTCCGGTGCGCCGAACTCCGCGGCCATACCCGCCAACACCCCCATCAAGATCAGTGACCTGTCGGGTACGTACACCCCGAAGAAGAGCGGCAAGGTCGACTTCACCGCCGGCGTGCTCACCATCAAGGCGCTCGGTACGACCACGACCTGTACCCCCTCCAACAACCCGGGGCCGTCGCTCCAGCTCGACGTGACGGCCGCGGGCAACGGGCAGAGCGCCCCGGACAACGGCGGGCAGCTGCCGAAGACCGGCCCGCTCGACTCGGCGGTGGCGCTCGGCACGCTCGGCGGCACGGTGCTGCTGGCCGGTGCGGCCGGGGTGCTCTGGCTGACCAGGCGCGGGCAGGGGGCCCTGGGCCGGTAGGGCGTCAGGGTGCTTCTTCCGGACCGGCCGGACCCGGAAGACGCCCCAGTCCACGAGCCGGCCGCCGTCACGCACCAGGGAGCCGCCCATGCCGTCGCCGCCCGGTCACGCCGCCCGACTCGCTTTCGTCGGGCGACTCGCCCTTGCCGTACTGCTGTTCACCTTCGCCCTGACCCCGGTGGCCGGAGCCGAGGCCCGGACGCCGACACCCGCGAGTTCCGCGTCGTGGACGGCGCAGCCCGCGGTGAGCGGTTCCGGTACGGGCGGCGGCAGACCGTACTTCTATCTGGAGGGCCCGCCCGGCACCGTCCTCCAGGACCGGCTCTCCGTCATCAACCCCGGTTCGGCCCCGGTCACCGTACGGCTGCGCGGGGCGGACGCGTACAACGCGGGGGACGGCGGCTTCGCGGTACGCGACGGCAGGGGCTCCACCGGGACCGGAGCCTGGCTGCGGACCGCCGCCGCCGAGGTGACCGTGCCGGCCCGGACCCGCGCCGAGGTGCCGTTCTCCGTCACGGTGCCGACGGGCGCGACGCCCGGCGACCACCCCGGCGCCATCGTCGTACGGAGCGGCGACCGCTCGGTCGGTGTACGCATCCAGCTACGCGTCGGCGGGCCGACATTGGGCGCGCTCACCGTGGAGGACGTCACCGTGTCCGGGCGGACCATCCACTACACGCTGGTCAACCGCGGCAACACGGTCCTGGCTCCGCGGATCGCCGTCGACGCCCACGGGGCGTTCGGGCGGCGGCTGCTGCGGCGCGAGGCCCGCGCACTGCCGGTGGAGCTGCTGCCCGGACAGCGCGTCAGGCTCGGCGAACCGTGGCGGGACGCCCCGGCGCTCGACTCGGTGACCGTACGGCTGCGCGTCACGGCGGCCGACGGCGCGCACGGCGAGGCGACGGCCCGCGCGGTCTTCGTCCCGTGGGTTCCGGTGACCGGCGGCGCGCTGCTGCTCCTCGCGGCCGTCACCGCGTACGCCCACCGGCGCCGGCGCGCACGCATCCGAACACCGGACGGCGGCGACGGCGGCAGCAGCCTGCCCGGACAGTCCCCGGCAGACCAACAGCACTCCGAGAGCAGGCACTTGGTGAAGGCGGGAGCGGAATCGTGACTGGACAGGCCGGACCGGCAACACTCCGCGACGGCAGCCACCGGCGGACCGCCGCGCCGCTGCTCGCCGCGTTGCTCGGTGCACTGTTGCCCGCCCTGCTGATGCTCTGCGCGCCCGGCGCCGACGCGGTGGGGGCGACAGCCGCGGACGCGAAGCCCGTGGTCACCCTCTCGGAGCAGCAGGCGGGCAAGGGCGGCGAGATCACCGTCAAGGGCAGCGGCTGGCGTCCCAACACGCTCCTGATGATGCTGATCTGCGGACAGTCCACCCCGGACCGCGGGGTGATCGGCGGCACCAACTCCTGCGCCAATGCCGAGGGCCGCGCCGTCACGACCGGCGCCAAGGGCGAGTTCGGCAAGAAGATGCCGGTCGCCGAGCCGCCCGCGCCCTGCCCCTGCGTGGTGCATGTCGCCACCGTCACCGGGGAACAGGCCACCGCCGACGCCGTGTTCGTCGTCGCGGGCCACCCGGTCGCCGCGCTGCCGAAGGAGACCGAGGGCGGCAGGCTCGCGGTGCTGGCCACCACCCGGCTGGAGGGCGCCGGCGGAATCCTCACCTGGTTCGGCGCCCCGCCTTCCCGCCAACTCGTCTTCACCGTGGGCAACCTGGGGTCCGCTCCCGTCAAGGACCCGGTCTTCCGGGTCGGTACCGCCCACGGCGTCCTCGCCCCGCAGTGGGAGGAACGGCAGTGGCGCGGCACCATCGAGTCCGGCCGCAAGGCGCAGATCAAGCTGCCGGTCGAACTGAGCGCGGGCGCCCACGGCGACTACCAGGTCTCGCTGCAGTACGGCGGCAAGGTGCTGGCGGAGCAGCCGTGGGGGGTCGGCCGCCCCTGGGGCGTCACCCTCTTCTGGATCCTGCTGTGCGTCGTCGTGCCGGCCGCCGTGTTCCGGATCGGCATGGCGATCATCGACAAGGTACGGCCCCGCACCTCGCGCACCCCGGCCCGCACCAGGCGCCACCGCCCCCCGCAACCGGTCGGGGCGATGGCCCGGCTCCCGAAGCTGCGCCGCGCACCGGGGCCCGCCGGGAGCCCCGCGGCCCCGCCCCCACCCACCACCACGGCCGCCCTGCCGTGGTTCACACCGGATTCCGCACCGTCAGAGAACAGACCGACGACGAAGGGACATTCGTGAGGACGCAACGGAGGACGGTCGCGGCGGGAGTCGCGATGATGCTCGGCGGCGCGGGCATGCTGCTGGCCGCCAGTCCGGCCCAGGCCGCCGACACCTCGTACAAGACGGAGTGCATACCTCCGGCCATCTCCGGACTGCCGCCCGTGGAGGGCACCACCGTGGTGCGGTTGACCGCGCCCGCCGAGGCCAAGGTCGGGGACACCGTCGAGGTGGTGTGGAAGACGGTCGAGGCCGCTTCCAAGAACCCCGACGTGCTAGATCTGGACAAGGACACGGTCAAGCCGACCGGCACCCTCAAGGTGGGCGGCGCGGCCACGGGCACCCTGCAGATGGAAGGGCCGCGGCAGAATCCGCCGATCCCGAAGAACAGCGCCATGGTGCTGCCCGACATGAAGGGCACGCTGAAGCTGGAGAAGGCCGGTGAGATCACGCTGACGCCGGACGCGTACAACATCAACGTCTCCAAGCCGATCTCCACGGACACCAAGTGCAGCCCGAAGGAGACGGTGAAGACCGGCGCGACCATCAAGGTCACGGACGGCGGCGGAGCCACGACCGGGGGCGGTACGACCTCCGGTTCCACAGCGGGCGGTACGACAAGCGGCTCGACGAGCGGTTCCACCACTGCGGGCGGTACGACCTCCGGCTCAACGTCCGGTGGTACGACCTCCGGCTCCACCACCTCCGGATCCACGACCGCGGGCGGTACGACCTCCGGCTCCGGCGGCGGCCAGACCGACTTCCCGGGTAAGGAGGTCGCCGTCCACTTCGCCTGTACGTCCCCCGGACCGGCCGACATATCGTCCAAGGTGACGATCAACGCCAAGAAGAGCGGCGGGAGTTACGCGCTCACGGTCAAGACGGCCAAGGGCGTGATGGACAGCCCGGCCGCGCTGCCCGCCGGTGCGCTCAAGCCGTCCATGGACGTCGCCATCGGCGGCGCCGACAAGGGCTCGGTGAAGGTCACCGGACCTGCCAACGCCGAGCCGCTGGAGCAGGGCAAGCCCGTCGACCTCTCCGACATGACCGGCACGTACAAGCCGGGCGCGTCCGGGAAGTCCACGCTCAGCCCCGGCACCCTGACGATCGATGTCACGCTGGGCGCCTCGAAGATCAATATCCCGTGCAAGGTCAAGGGCTCGGTGACCCCGTCGCTGGAACTCGACACCACCGCCCAGCAGGGCGGCGCCTCCGGCTCCACGGCCTCGGGCTCCACGGGCACCGCCGGCTCCGCCGCCGGCGGCACGGACTCCGGCGGCGGACTGGCCGCGACCGGGGCCGAGGGCACCGGCACTCTGCGCGCACTCGGCCTGGTCGCGGGGACGGCGATCCTGCTGGGTGGCGCCGTGTTCACCTTCACCCCGTGGCGCAGGCTGCGCGGCACCAGGTGAGCTGAGCGCCGCACGGACGCACCGGACGGCTGCGGGATGGGCCGGACGTACGCGAACGGCTCGACGTACGGGAAGGGCTCGACGTACGGGAAGGGCTCGACGTACGGGAAGGGCTCGACGTACGGGAAGGGCCGGACGTACGCGAACGGCTCGACATTACGCGAAGGGCCGCCGCACACC